>NZ_JBSGXU010000240.1:0-11297 GCF_053610205.1 Streptomyces sp. NPDC054932
GCCCTTTCGCATGCACGGGGCGGGGCGAGTGCGGCGGTCGGGACGACCGGCTCGCGCCGCCCGCCCCACTCGCCCTACCGCCCTACTTGCCCTGCTTGAACTCCAGCGTCGCCGCCAGCGCGCCGAGCTGCTCGAAGGGGGCCGTCCCGGTCACCACCGTGACGTAGCCCTGCTCCTGCCGCACGAGGGCGTCGTACTTCTCGCCGTCCCAGCGCTCCCAGGTCACGTCGCCGACCTGCTGCGTCTGTCCGGTGGCCGTCGCCTGCTGGGTGACCCGGGCGAGGTACTTGGCCGAGGTGTCCGTGGACTGCTCCACCGCCACGTACTGCTGCTCCGGGTCGAGGAAGCCCAGGTGCCAGGCGTTGGCGTTCTTGCGCTCGTACGTCACCGAGGTCGCCCGCCACTCCTCCTGGAGCCCCACGGGGACCGCCACCGGGTACGGGGCCGCGCGCCGGGCCGTCAGGGTTTCCACCCGGTAGTCGACCGTGCGCGTCGGATCGGCCTTCTCGTCATGCGGGACGAAGAGATAGATCCCGGCGACGACGATGCCGATCACCCCCAGCGACCGGACCATGTCCCAGATCGTCTGCTTGCCTTTCATACCTGCCACGCGACCCATCGTCCCGCATCACGGGGTGGCGATCACCGCCGGGGTCGCGGTGCGGCGCATGTCGGCGGACCCTGGAGAGTCCCGGAGGACCGCAAGACGTCCGCTCAGGACAATCGGCTGACCGATATGCCGCTCATACGTGACCCGCCCTGCTCAATATGTCGACGTACCGATAGAGTTCCAGCACCCTCACTTCCCGGCCGTCGCCGTACAGAAAGGTGCGCTCCGATGACCGAGCACAACCTGCCGCCCCAGCTCGAAGTCTCCCCGGAGGCCCCCGACCGCAACCTCGCACTCGAACTCGTCCGGGTCACCGAGGCCGCCGCCATGGCCGCGGGCCGGTGGGTCGGACGCGGCGACAAGATCGGCGCGGACGGTGCCGCGGTCAACGCGATGCGCACCCTGATCTCCACCGTCTCGATGAACGGCGTCGTCGTCATCGGCGAGGGGGAGAAGGACGAGGCCCCGATGCTCTTCAACGGTGAGCGGGTCGGCGACGGCACGGGCGCCGAGGTCGACATCGCCGTGGACCCGATCGACGGCACCACCCTGAACGCCAAGGGCATGCCGAACGCCATCGCCGTCCTGGCCGCCGCCGACCGCGGCACCATGTTCGACCCGTCCGCGGTGTTCTACATGGAGAAGCTGGTCACCGGCCCCGAGGCCGCCGACTTCGTCGACATCAACGCGCCCGTCTCGGTGAACATCCGCCGGGTCGCCAAGGCCAAGAACATGGCCGTCGAGGACGTCACCGTGGTCATCCTGGACCGCCCCCGCCACGAGGGCATCGTCAAGGAGATCCGCGAGACCGGCGCCCGGATCAAGTTCATCTCCGACGGCGACGTCGCGGGCTCGGTCATGGCCGTGCGCGAGGGCACCGGCGTCGACCTGCTCCTCGGCATCGGCGGCACCCCCGAGGGCATCATCTCGGCGTGCGCCATAAAGTGCCTCGGCGGCACCATCCAGGGCAAGCTCTGGCCGAAGGACGAGGCCGAGCGCCAGCGCGCGCTCGACGCCGGCCACGACCTGGACCGCGTCCTGACCACGAACGACCTGGTGTCCGGCGAGAACGTCTTCTTCGTCGCGACCGGCATCACCGACGGCGAGCTGCTGCGCGGCGTCCACTACCGCTCGGAGACCGCGACGACGTCCTCGCTGGTCATGCGCTCGAAGTCGGGCACGATCCGGCAGATCGACTCCACCCACCGCCTGTCGAAGCTGCGCGCCTACAGCGCGATCGACTTCGACCGCGCCCACTAGGGACGGCGGGAAACGAGAGGGGCGGTCACCGCGTGCGGCGGGACCGCCCCTCTCGCACGTCCGCGTTCGGCATCGGGCGCCCGGCGAACGGCGGCCGGCTCAGCCCGCCGCGGCGATCGGCCCGGCCCCCGGGGCCTGGCGCAGCTCGGCGGCCCTGCGCCGCATCCGCGCCAGCACCACCCGGCGCTCGGCCGCGGTGAGTCCGCCCCACACCCCGTACGGCTCGGGCTGGAGCAGCGCGTGCTCCCGGCAGGCGACCATCACCGGGCAGCGGGCGCAGACGCGCTTGGCGGCCTCCTCGCGGGAGAGCCGGGCCGCGGTCGGCTCCTTGGACGGCGCGAAGAAGAGCCCCGCCTCGTCGCGGCGGCACACCGCCTCCGCGTGCCATGGGCCGTCCTCCGCCCTCGCCGGCACCCGCGGCTTCGGTACGGCCGCAGGGCGCACTCCAGGACCCTGAAGGCTCTTCACGGCGGCTACCTGCAAGGACTGATGCGGCGGATGCGGCACGGTCTACTCCTGACGACGTATACGTGAGCGAGAGACGACGCACCTGTCCCTACCCGCTGTACGCGCCCCTATGCACCCCGTGCCACGGGCCGGCGGGGGATCGTCCGAAACGAGACCCTCGCCGCGCCCCCGGCGCACCCGCGCCGCAGGGCCGGTTTCAGCCCTCCAGCCGCTTGCGCAGCTTGCGGGCCAGATCCACCAGGAGGGCGCCCAGCTTGGGCCGCGCCTCGATGTTGCCGAGCAGGGCGAAGCCCCGGACGATCACCACCGGCGCCTGCGGGTCGCTCTCCCCGCGGCCCTCGCCGCGCACCTCGAAGTTGCCGAGGACGCCGCTGCCGTAGCCGCGCAGGGTCACGTTCTCCGGGACCAGGATCTCGACGTTGCCGAGGATGCAGGTCACGTTGATCTCGGTGACCTGCTGCTCGAAGACCGCCTCGGTGAGGTCGATGCTGATGTCGCCCATGACCGAGACGGCCCGGGTGTGCGCGCCGGGCCGCCAGCGGCCCTTGCGGGCGGAGCTGCTGCAGACGGCCACTATGGTCTCCGCCGGGCCGGCCGGAGCCGCGAGGGGCGCGGCGTACGCGGGGGAGGCATGGACACCCCCGGGCGCGGGCAGATCCCGTACGAGCACTTCCAGCTCGCCGACGGTCTTGACCGCGTAGAGCGTGTCCAGGCGGTCGGAATGCTCCTCGGCCGTCAACCGGCCTTCGGCAAGTGCATCGCCGAGGATCTGCGCGATGCGGTCCCGGTCCGCGTCGGAGGCGCGCAGCTCGGCGGCGGGTACGGGGGCGGCGGCGGGGTGCTTTTCCAGGTCCACGACGCCCAGCATAGCCAGACACGATAGATCGCGATACTGCTGAGTGAGCCTTACCTCACAGACACGCCACCGGCCGGAGGTCCTACGCTGGTTAACCGCGCTGCCAATTGGTCGCCAGCGCCGTCTGCCGAGTGAGGAATGACTGCCGTCATGCCAGAGTTTGCGTACACCGACCTGCTGCCCCTGGGCGAGGACACCACCCCCTACCGGCTGGTGACCGCCGAGGGCGTGTCCACCTTCGAGGCGGACGGCCGTACGTTCCTCAAGGTGGAGCCGGAGGCGCTGCGCAAGCTCGCCGAAGAGGCCATCCACGACATCCAGCACTTCCTGCGTCCCGCGCACCTCGCGCAGCTGCGCCGGATCATCGACGACCCCGAGGCCTCCTCGAACGACAAGTTCGTGGCCCTGGACCTGCTGAAGAACGCGAACATCGCGGCGGCCGGCGTCCTGCCGATGTGCCAGGACACGGGCACGGCGATCGTGATGGGCAAGCGCGGCCAGAACGTGCTCACCGAGGGCGGTGACGAGGCGGCCCTGTCCCGCGGCATCTACGACGCGTACACCCGCCTGAACCTGCGCTACTCGCAGATGGCGCCGATCACCATGTGGGAGGAGAAGAACACCGGCTCGAACCTGCCCGCGCAGATCGAGCTGTACGCGACCGACGGCGGCGCATACAAGTTCCTCTTCATGGCCAAGGGCGGCGGCTCGGCCAACAAGTCCTTCCTCTACCAGGAGACCAAGGCGGTCCTCAACGAGGCCTCCATGATGAAGTTCCTGGAGGAGAAGATCCGCTCCCTCGGTACGGCGGCCTGCCCGCCCTACCACCTGGCGATCGTGGTCGGCGGCACCTCCGCCGAGCACGCGCTGAAGACCGCCAAGTACGCCTCGGCGCACTACCTGGACGAGCTGCCCCGCGAGGGCTCCCCGCTGGGTCACGGCTTCCGCGACGAGGCCCTGGAGCAGCAGGTCTTCGAGCTGACGCAGAAGATCGGCATCGGCGCGCAGTTCGGCGGCAAGTACTTCTGCCACGACGTCCGCGTCGTGCGCCTTCCCCGCCACGGCGCGTCCCTCCCGGTCGCGATCGCCGTGTCCTGCTCGGCGGACCGCCAGGCCACCGCGAAGATCACCGCCGAGGGCGTCTTCCTGGAGCAGCTGGAGACGGACCCGGCGCGCTTCCTGCCGGACACCACGGACGAGCACCTCAGCGAGGCCTCGGACGTCGTCTCCATCGACCTGAACCAGCCGATGGACGACATCCTGGCGACGCTGACCAAGCACCCGGTGAAGACCCGGCTGTCGCTGACCGGCCCGCTGGTCGTGGCGCGCGACATCGCGCACGCCAAGATCAAGGAGCTGCTGGACTCGGGCGCGGAGATGCCGCAGTACCTGAAGGACCACCCGGTCTACTACGCCGGTCCCGCGAAGACCCCCGAGGGCTACGCGTCGGGCTCCTTCGGCCCGACCACGGCCGGCCGCATGGACTCCTACGTCGAGCAGTTCCAGGCGGCGGGCGGCTCCAAGGTCATGCTGGCCAAGGGCAACCGCTCCCAGCAGGTGACGGACGCGTGCGGCAGGCACGGCGGCTTCTACCTGGGCTCGATCGGCGGCCCGGCGGCGCGCCTGGCCCAGGACTGCATCAAGAAGGTCGAGGTCCTGGAGTACGAGGAGCTCGGCATGGAGGCGGTCTGGAAGATCGAGGTCGAGGACTTCCCGGCCTTCATCGTCGTCGACGACAAGGGCAACGACTTCTTCCAGAACCCGGCCCCGGAGCCGACGTTCACCCACATCCCGGTCCGCGGCCCGGGCCTGTAGCGCGACCGTCTGAGGGCCTCTCCCCCGTTCGGGGGAGAGGCCCTCAGGCGTATCCACCCTTCGGCAGATGGCAGGCCGGCGGACTCCCGGCGAGGCTGTTCGCGTACCCGAACGGACCACCCGACAAGGGAGTTCACCATGCAGACCCGCACGCGCGCCCTCGCCTTCGCCGGAACCGCCGCCCTGCTCGCGGCCCTGGCCCTCGCGAGCCCCGCCCCGGCGGCACCGGTCGCGCCGCAGACCGCCTCGGTGCACGGGGGCGCCACGATCCACTTCCCCTACGCCCCCAAGGACGACATCCGCTTCACGGTCGACGCCGAGTCGGCCCCGTGGAGCAAGCCGTATCCGGTGCCGGGCCTGGAGAAGGGCATGCCGACGGATGCGCGGGGCCGGGTGACGATCTCCCACTACTTCACGGAGACCGGCTTCACCGGCACCGGGGAGGCCGAGGTGGACTGCCTGGTCACGGGCGGCAGGACCGCCACTCTGACCGCCGTGGTCAAGACCTCGAACGTCGGCTGGGAGGGCCGGCGGATCGGCATCAGCGTCCAGGACGGCCGGCGCGGCGAGCCGGACCGCGTCGGCTTCTCCTGGGCCGTCGCCAACGTCGACGCGAAGCCGGACGGCACGGTGGCGCAGGCAACGGTGGGAACCTGCATGGCCCCGGCCCCCTTCACCGAGGTCACCAAGGGCGGCTACAAGGTCACCCCGGCACCCTTGGCCCCGCAGCCGAAGCCGTAGTCACGGCGTCGGACCGGACAGGTACCGGGCCTCAACGGGGGTGGCCCGGTACCCCGCCGCCCGCGCGGCGACGACCTCGGCGATGCTCAGCCCGTACACCCGGCGCAGCAGCGCGATCGGGACCCCGTCGGGCCCGCCGACGGGCAGGTGGACTGCGCCCTCCCGGGCGAGGATGCGCTCCCGGACCGGCGTCGGCGGTACGCCCCGGCCGCCGTCGCAGGCGTAGGACCCGTACCGGCGGCAGTGCTCGTACCCCTCCCAGTGCAGCTCGCCGTCCCGGATGAACTGCCAGTCCTCCCGGACGCAGTCCTCGCACGGCTCGCGGTGAAAGGTCGCGTGCATCTGCTGTTCGGCCATCCGGGCAGGATGCGGTACCAAGGCGTCCCGCGCCTGCGGATAACGTCTGGGGCATGACGCAGATGCAGCCCCTCACCGCCCGCGACGTGCGCGTCATCGCCCATCGCGGGGCCTCCCACGAGCACCCCGAGCACACCCTCGCCGCCTACCGGCAGGCCATCGCCGACGGGGCCGACGCGCTCGAATGCGATGTGCGGCTCACCGCCGACCGGAAGCTGGTCTGCGTGCACGACCGGCGGGTGGAGCGGACCTCGGACGGGCGCGGAGTGGTCTCCGGGATGACCTACGAGGAGCTGTGCGCGCTCGACTTCGGCGGCTGGAAGGGCGAGGAGCACCGCGGGGCGCAGGTGCTGCTCTTCGAGGACCTGCTCAAGGAGGCGCTGGCCGCCGACCGGCCCGTCGGGCTGGCCGTCGAGACGAAGCACCCCACCCGTGCCGGCGGCCGTCTGGAGGCCGAGCTCGTACGGGTCCTGAAGGAGCATGGGCTGGCCGACGGCTCGGCCGGCCTGGTCGAGGTGATGAGCTTCTCCCGCAACGCCCTGACGAGGCTGAACCGGCTCGCGCCCGGCCTGCCCTCCGTCTACCTGATCGAGCGGCGGCTGCGGCCGGTCAGGCCGCCCTTCGCGGGGCACGCCGGGCCGGGCATCGACCTGCTGCGCAAGGATCCGGGGCTGGTGGCCCGGCTGAAGGCCAAGGGCCTGTCCGTACGGGTGTGGACGGTGGACGAGCCGGAGGACGTGGAGCTGTGCCTGCGGCTCGGCGTGGACACCCTGATCACCAACCGGCCCCGCGAGGTACGGGAGTACCTGCACTCCTTGTGACCGGCATGGGAACACCCGGCCGGGGTGCGCCGGCCGGGCGTGGGGGGTCTGCTGGTGCGGGGCGGTCAGACGAAGCGCTGGTTGGCGGACCCGTTGCAGGTCTGCAGGCGCAGCGGCTCGTGGGCGGCGGCCACCGTCAGGCACATGCCCGGGGCGGCGGCGGGGCGCAGGGTGGCGCCGTCGCGGACGAACTGCTGGTTCGCGCCGCCGTGGCAGTTCCAGATGATCAGGCCGGTGCCGGCTCCGTAGTTGGCGCCGGGGGCGTCGAGGCAGCGGTCCTGGGTCAGTTCGATGTGGACGGACCTGCGGGCGGTGTCGTACCACCAGCCCTGGTTGCGACCGCCGTGGCAGTCCCAGCCCACGATCTTCGTCTCATTGGCGCTGGAGCCGCCGAAGGAGTCGAGGCAGTTGCCGGTCGCCTCGTTCTTCAGGGGCTTGAACTTGTCGTCCCAGGCCCCGGCCTGCAGGACGGGCGTGCCGGTGCTGGCGGGGTCGGCGCAGGAGGCCTCGCGCAGGCCGGAGTTGTAGAGCTGGGTCAGACAGGACGCGAAGGCGCCGTGGCCCCGGTAGTTGGGGTGGAAGGACTGGCGGGCGGTGTTCTCGTCCCACGGGAAGTGGTCCCCGAGGTCCAGGTAGAGGCCGCGGGCCCAGGTGTCCTCCATGCAGACCTCGTGGCCGTGGAAGAGCCGGGAGTTGTCCAGGTAGGTGGCGCCGGAGGCGAGGGCCGCCGCGCGCATGCCCTTCTCGAAGGTGGGCACCGCGTAGTTGCGGCCCCAGGTGGCGTCGGAGTCGTAGCCGGCGCAGCCGCCGGGCAGCTTGCCGGGGAAGCCCGGGTTGTCGTGGAAGTCGGGCCCGATGGGGCTGGGGTAGCCCATCACGACCAGCTTGTAGTCGGGGTCGGCGTAGCCGGCGTCGCGCATGACGGTCCTGAGGTCCGCGACCGTCGCCTCCACCTTGGGCCTCAGGCCGTCGACGCGGGCCTGCCAGCCGGGCGCGTACTTGGGCTCGCAGGTGCCCTGGCTGAGCACCCAGCGGGTCACGCAGTCGGTCATGACGGGGCCGAACTGCAGGTCGTCGTTGGCCCCGGCGACCAGCAGGACCATCTTGATCCTGGTGTTGCGCGCCTTGATGGCGAGGTTGTCGCTCTGCACCAGCTCGTCGGCGTACTGCTTGCTGCCGCCGATCCTGATGTTGCCGGTGTAGCCGCCGGAGCAGGCGACGTTGAAGGTCAGGTCGGCCGGGATTCCGGTGCGGTGGATCGCCGCGTCCGGAGACCGGTGGCACTGGTTGTTCGGCGTGTTGGTGGCGGGGTCGTAGTTGCCGACGCCCTCGCCCGAAATCTCGCTGTCGCCCAGCGAGATCAGGCCTGTTTTCCGCTCGTTCAGCGGGCGTGGGGCAGGATCACCGTAGATCTTGGTGGCCTCCGCGGCGCGGACGGCCTCCAGCTCGGGCGAGAGGGGGGTGACCACCCCGGCGGCGGTCGCCGCCTGGGCCATGGGGGTGACGGCGGTGACACCCCCCAGGGCGGCCGCGATCGCCGCGACGGCGGCGAAGGTAGATCTGAACAGTGGTTTCGTACGGGTACGTGCCATGGAACGCCTCCCCGGATGTGGGTGTTACCCCCGGTATTTACTGGCCGGTAGGGGAGTTGGGAACACTTCGAACAAGACAATTGCTCAACTTTTTGAGGAGGCCAGGAAAATGACGGACGACCAGCAGACCGATGCGTTCCGGATCGAGCACGACTCCATGGGCGACGTACGGGTGCCCCGGCACGCCAAGTGGCGTGCCCAGACCCAGCGCGCCGTGGAGAACTTCCCCGTCTCCGGGCAGCGGTTGGAGCGCGCGCACATCGAGGCCCTCGCCCGGATCAAGGCCGCGGCCGCGGCGGTGAACGCCGAGCTCGGCGTGGTGGACCAGGACACGGCCGACGCGATCGGGTCCGCCGCCGCCGAGGTGGCGGAGGGCCGCTGGGACGACCACTTCCCCGTGGACGTCTTCCAGACCGGCTCCGGGACCTCGTCCAACATGAACGCCAACGAGGTGATCGCCACCCTGGCCACCGAGCGCCTGGGCCGCGAGGTCCACCCCAACGACCACGTCAACGCCTCGCAGAGCTCCAACGACGTGTTCCCGTCCTCCATCCACATCGCCGCCACCGCCGCCGTCAGCGGCGAGCTGATCCCGGCCCTGGAGCACCTGGCCGCCGCGCTGGAGCGCAAGGCCGCCGAGTTCGAGCACGTCGTCAAGGCCGGGCGCACCCACCTGATGGACGCCACCCCCGTCACCCTCGGCCAGGAGTTCGGCGGATACGCCGCCCAGATCCGCTACGGCGTCGAGCGGCTGCGCGCGGCCCTGCCCCGCCTGGCCGAGCTGCCGCTGGGCGGCACCGCCGTGGGGACCGGCATCAACACCCCGCCCGGGTTCTCCGCCGCCGTGATCGCCGAGGTGGCCGCGGCGACGGGGCTGCCGCTGACCGAGGCCCGCAATCACTTCGAGGCGCAGGGGGCGCGGGACGCGCTCGTGGAAACGTCCGGAATGCTCCGCACGATCGCCGTCTCGCTCACCAAGATCTCCAACGACCTCCGCTGGATGGCTTCCGGGCCGCGTACCGGTTTGGCCGAAATCAATCTCCCGGATCTCCAGCCGGGCTCCTCGATCATGCCCGGGAAGGTCAATCCGGTGGTTCCGGAGGCCGTCCTGATGGTCGCCGCACAGGTCATGGGGAACGACGCCGCCGTCGCCGTGTCGGGCGCGGCCGGCAACTTCGAGCTCAATGTGATGCTCCCGGTGATGGCCAGGAACCTCCTCGAATCGATCCGGCTGCTCGGCAGCGCGAGCCGCCTGCTGGCCGACCGCACGATCGACGGGATCTCCGCCAACGAGGCGCGGGCCAGGGAATACGCCGAGTCCTCGCCCTCCGTGGTCACCCCGCTCAACCGCTACATCGGCTACGAGGAGGCCGCCAAGGTCGCCAAGAGGTCCCTCGCCGAACGGAAGACGATCAGGGAGGTGGTGCTGGAGGCCGGCTACGTGGAGCGCGGCGCCCTCACCCTGGAGCAGCTCGACGAGGCCCTGGACGTGCTGCGCATGACGCACCCCTGAGCCACCCGGCAGCACCCCCGGGCGGGGGTCCGAATCCGGTCGATTCTCGTCCCCGAACCCACCGGTGACCTGCGCCGCAGCGGGCGCGGGGACCCCCGCCCTAAGATCTGCGCATGACAGGTACTTTCAAGCCCGGGAGCGACACGGCACGCAGCGTGCCGCCGAGCCCCGCACAGGGCCCGCGCTGGACGCCCGGGGACCAGGTCCTCTGGCGCTACCGCGACCACGCCCCGGGGCTGAAGGGCCCGGTGCACATCTGCCGCCCGGTGACCGTGGTCCAGGACACCGACGAGCTGCTGGCGGTGTGGATGGCCCCGGGCACCGAGTGCGTCAAGCCGGTCCTCGCCGACGGCACCTCCGTCCACGAGGAGCCGCTGGCCACCCGTTACACAGCGCCGCGGACCACCGCACGGTCGCGCTGGTTCGGCGGCGGTGTCCTGAAACTGGCCCGGCCCGGCGACCCGTGGTCGGTGTGGCTGTTCTGGGGACCCGGCTGGCAGTTCAAGAACTGGTACGTGAACCTGGAGGAGCCGCGGTCGCGTTGGGCCGGTGGAGTGGATTCCGTGGACCACTTCCTCGACATCGCCGTTTACCCGGACCGCAGTTGGAAGTGGCTGGACGAGGACGAGTTCGCCCAGGCGCAGCGCTCCGGCCTGATGGACCGTGAGCAGGCGGGCCGGGTAAGGGAAGCGGGGCGTGCGGCGGTGGCGGTGATCAGGCAATGGGGGGCCCCGTTCTCCGCCGGATGGGAGGACTGGCGACCGGATCCTGCCTGGAGGATTCCGGCCCTTCCGGAGGACTGGGACCGAACCCCGGCGCATATGACCTCATGAGACCCTTGATGCGCCCCCGGGGTTCAAACGTAGGATCGTCCTCCACGAGGTCACGCGCGCGGAACGGTGCGGTCGGTGCACCACTGCGCAAGTGCTCTGCCGCACGCGGGACTTGACCGGAGGTCAACGCACGACGAGGGGCGACGAGGGGGCGGGGGTCCGTCAGGGGCACCTCCCGGCCGGAGGTCAAGCGAGAAGTTTGGGGGAGGAACCTCGGGGCGATGGTGCCCGGGCCGCTGAGCGGGTATACCGCGACTGACCGAGTTGAGTGCAGCGCACATCGAGCGCAAACGGACGGAAATCCACGCGTGACGGAGTACCCCACCTCCCAGGAGGGCCCGCAGCCCGTCGCCTCCGGCGGAGGTACGGACGAGGCCGGCCACGGCAAGGCGCCCATCGCCGCCGCCGAGGCCGTACGCACGCATGCCGCG
>NZ_JBSGXU010000241.1:0-11174 GCF_053610205.1 Streptomyces sp. NPDC054932
CGGCCCCGGCACCCGGCGATGTCCTCGTCGTCCCGTCGACGAACCGCACCTCCGTCGCCTGGCTGCCGCCGGCGGAGTTGTGGCCGCCGATCCAGCACATTCGCCGCGAGCACGACCGGCAGATCCACCGCTGGCCGCCACACGTCAACGTGTTCTTCGGTTTCGTCCCGGAGGCCGAGTTCGCCCGGGCCCTGCCGCTGGTCGCCGCGGCGCTCGCGGAAACGCCGCCGTTCACCGCCCGCCTGGCGGGCGTCCACTGGTTCGTACACCGCGAGGACGCCACCGTCTGGCTCGACCCGGCCGCCGCCGGCCACGAGCCCTGGGAGCGGCTGTGGGAGTCCCTCGAGCTCCGCTTCCCGCTCTGCGGATCGCACTCGCACGGCTTCACCCCGCACCTGTCCCTCGGCCGTACCCCGAACCCGCGCTCCCTCGCCCGCAAGGCGGAGGCCCTCCTCGGCCCCATGACGGCCCGGGTCGACGAGCTCGTCCTGCTGTCCCGGCGCGGCGACGAGCCGATGCGGGTCCGGGCCCGCGTCCTGCTCGGCAGCGGCGATGTACATCCCCCGGAGAATCAGGCCCTTCCGGACGGCCCTCCGCCGCCATCGCCCGTCTGATCGGACACGGCACGGACTTCGGCCGGCCCGGCCGGCATGCAACGAAGTCATGAGTACGCACCCGAGCCTTCTGGAGTGACGCGGCCGACAAGGCGCTCGCCAGGCGGCTCCTCCTACGGCGGGTGCCACCGGCCACGGTAGAACGCGGTGGCCCAGGCCGTGGAGGTTCGGACGGATGCCGCAGTCCGGACCCGTCTGCTGCCGCGCTGCGGGCGCAGCAGCAGACGGGCAGAACAGCAACCTCACGCCGGGCTCTTCGCAGCTTCCTGCCGCACGTCGAAGAGCGTTCACCAGCGGCCATGAGAGGTCGCCGGAGTCCAGGTCCTCGGCGTCGACTTCGCCCAGGTAAGCCTCGATGGCCTCGGACGGGCGCTAGAGGCGGAGCGTCCCGGGGAACATGCTGTGGCCGACGCCCGGTGCGGTGAGGGCCAGCCAGCCGT
Organism: Streptomyces sp. NPDC054932; assembly: GCF_053610205.1. NCBI lineage: Bacteria > Bacillati > Actinomycetota > Actinomycetes > Kitasatosporales > Streptomycetaceae > Streptomyces > Streptomyces sp. NPDC054932. The sequence goes on from NZ_JBSGXU010000241.1 coordinate 1,055, forward strand.
GGCCCCGCCGCTCGGTGTCCGGGCCGACCTCGCCGGGGTCGACCGAGAGGTGCCCGCAGGCGGACCGTGCGCCCGTGGTGCCCGCGTTGGGCTCGTCGTACTCGAGGTCAAAGCCCGGTTCGTCGGCCGCGAGGGTCTCCCACGGCAGCGGGTCGCCCTCCCATTCGGGGTCGCCCTCGGCCGCGTACCGGATCAGCCGGCCGTTCTCGGCGACCATCCATATGTCGGAGCCACCGGCGTCGTCCAGGAAGAAGAACTGGGCCTGGCCGCAGTGGACACTGACCCGCGCGCGAAGCGGAATTCGGCGTAGCGCTGTCCACCGCGCCGTGAAACGTTCGGGGGTCGAGACCGGGAAACGGCCAACCAGATCTGCAATCACCTGTCGTCCGACGTCGCTCACTATCGGCCGATCCCGATTGGGATCGTGCGCGCGGGTCCTGGCTCCCTCCAGAATGTCGCAGTGCCCGCAGCCATGTGGGCCCACGCGCGATCGACCCGCGGGCAAGAGCGCTGTCGCGTGCTCGTCGGTAGCGACCTGGAGAGCAGTGATGACCTCGCACGAGCGGCGCCGATCCGGCCGGGACGAAGCCTTCGGCACCTGGCTCCGCCAATTCGAAGACCGCGACACCCCCACCGGCGAACTCGCACGGCTGGCAGCGGCAGACCCCTTGTGGCCGAGCGGCTCACAGCACCGGCTCCAGGCCTACATCGAACGCCTGGAGGGCCCCGGCGTAAGCGCGGCCGTGATCGCTACCCTGCTGGACGCGTGGGTTCGTTGGGCCGCGCATGAGGTTGAGTAGCCGAGGACAGTACGTCCACGAGAAGGTCCGGGGCCGGCCAACACGGTGAAAGGCGCGTCGGCCCCTGCCGCCGTCGGAGCGGGGGACGGTCGTCGCCGCCCGAGGTCCTGGTCTGCTGCCGGCTGTTCGAGCAGCTCGTCGACGAGCCGGGCAGATGCGCCGTGGCCGACGTGACGCGCCGGGATCCGTGCCGCTGCGGCAAAGTCGGCCGGCCGGTCGGAGCACCCGCCCGGCCGGTCCACCGCCACGGCCGTGTGCTGCCGGCGCGGCGACGTGTGACGGCTGTCGCATCTGCCCCCCCAGGCGCGGCAGGGCCGTCAGAGGGATGCGCTGTGGGGCTTCGACAGCCCGGTGGCGGCATGCGTCACTCGTCCCTGGCTTTACTCCTTGTCGCGCTGCTCGCGGTCTCAGGATGCGCCACCGTCCACCCCACGCCGCCCGGCCCGCCGGGCCTCGCCCGCAGGGGTCTCGGAGGACCGCAAGCCCCCCGCCGCCGGACACCGGGCCGGCGCTGTGTTGATCAGGCGCCCGGCAATGTTCCGTTCTTTGTCAGGGCGGTGTTGTGGCCGACGGACCAACCATCTTTCGTGCCCTCCTACTTCCGGTTGGCGGCCCGTTCCCGCAGTCAGGATGGGCCACCCCGGAGTGCTGACGCAGCAGCCCGCCGCTCGCGATAGGTTCCCCGGAAGCGAAACGCCGAATGACGGTGCGTCACCCCCAGGAGGTCGAATACGGATGGTCTCTCCCCAGATACTTCGCGGCGACCACGCCGAGACAGTGCTCGATGCAGACGACATTCGGATGGTCGACCGCGCCTCCCGCACCGAGATCCCGTTCGCGGTGGTCCAGGAAGCCCGGACCGACGGTGGGCGGGAGGTCGAGATCGTGCTGACCGACGGGTCGTGCATCGGGTGGACGGCGGCAACGCGACGGCCGCCACGGCGTTCGTCACCGCGCTGACCGCCGCTCTGCCCGAGCAGCGGAACCCGGGCGGAAGTACCCGGGTCACCGTCACCTCTCTGGAACAGCCTCAAGAAGAGGAGAGGAAGGACAGGTCGAGGCTGACGGACTACGTGTCACTGACGATCCTCGGCACTCTTGTTCTCACCTATCTCGGGTACGCGATCTGGTCAGGCGTCACCCGCGGGCCGGAACTGAAGTTCGTGCTTGGCGGTGCGATCCCGTTCTTCAGCGGCTTGCTCATCCTGCTCTTCGTGGCAGAGGAAGCACGGCTCCAGCTCCCGCTGAGGAGGCGCGGGATCACCACAGTCGCCAGGCTCGACTTCAGGACCACGGGCGGGGCCGCCTGGTACAAATACACCGACACCGACGGTGTCGTGCACAACCACCGGAGCAAGTTCCGCGGACCGCAGCCTCCGCTCGCCTACGACCCGCAGAGACCCGGGAGGGCTTCCACCGATCTGGCGTGGGGCCGCGTGCTGTTCAAGATCTACGCTCGCAGTATGGGCGGACTGCTCCTGTTTCTGGCTGGCGGCGCATTGTCGCTGGTGCCGCTTTTGCCGGGCTGAGCGCGTTCCAGGCGATAGGGAGTGTCTTTCCGATCACCGGATGCTGGCCCGGTCGTGAGCGAAGCCGAGTTGTCTGATGCCGCGTGGGCGGTGATCGGGCCGTTGCTGCCGCCGGTGGGCCGGGCCCGTGGGCGGTGGCGTGATCACCGTCAGGTGCTGGAAGGCATCGTGTTCAAGTTCCGCACCGGTGTGCCCTGGCGGGACCTGCCCGAGCGGTTCGGACCGTGGCAGACAGTCCACGGACGCATCCCCGCTGGGCCGCCGCCGGCACCTTCGACCTCCTGGCCGCCCCGCCCATACCACGGGCGAGGTGGACCGGCTGGTCTCCATCGACTCCACGATCGTGCGGGCCCACCAGCACACCGCCGCCAAAGGGGGCTAGAACAACGGGCCCTCGGACGCTCCCGCGCTGAAGGACGGCGCCGACACGAAATCAGGAGCCGCGGGACGCCGCCCGGGGCTCCTCGGGGCTCTCAGGTGGTCTGCCGGGCGAGGAAGGTGGTGATGAGGTTCTGCCATTCCTCGGGGCGTTCCACCATGGGCAGGTGGCCGGTGCGGATCTCCACGAGCTGGGCGCCGGGGATGGTGTCGGCGAGCTGGTGGTGCAGGCGGGTGGAGGTGAACCGGTCCTGGGTGGTGGAGATGACCAGGGTGGGTGCCGTGATGTGCGGCAGGTCGTCGCGGACGTCGGCCCGGGGGGCCAGCTCGGCGTGTTCGGGGGTGCCGTCGGCGACGCTGGCGGCGGTGAACCCGATCGCCTGCTGGAGCTGCTCGGCCGGCATTGCTTCCAGTGCGTCGGCGCCCAGGGCCATCATCGTCAGGTACTCGGCCAGCACGTCGCGGTCGCCGGACTCGGCCAGCTTGCGCCAGATGGGCAGGGCGAGAGCGAGGTGGTTGTCCCGGTAGGGGAAGGTCGCGGTCAGCACGAGGGCGGTGACGCGCTCGGGGTGTCGGGCTGCCGCGCGGATGGCGACGGGGCCGCCGAGGGAGTAGCCGGACAGTGCGAAGGTGTCCATGCCTTCGGCGACGGCGCCGGCGATGAGCTGGTCGGCCAGGTCGTCCAGCGACAGCGGCGTGGTGGAGCGGGGGGTGTCGCCGCTGCCGGGGTAGTCGACGCCGACGACGGTGTGGCGGGCGGCCAGGCCCTCCAGGATCGGTCCGTAGGTGCCGGCCACGCTGCTGCCGGCGCCATGGGCGAGTGCGAGACCGGGGCCGGAGCCGAGGACGGTGCGGGCGAAGGTGGCCTCGGGCAGGGTGTGTGCGGACATGGGTATTCCATTCTGCGGGTGTGGGGATCAGGTCGTTCGGGTCGCAGGCGGACCGGCGCCCGTGCCAGCGGCAGGGCCCGGCCGGGTTCGGGGCAGGGGCTGCTCCGGTCGCGCTGGCATCGAGCGGTCTGCGCAGCCGGTCGGCGAGCGTCGTGAGGCTGCTGCTGCGGCTTACGGCGGTGCGCAGCCGCCGAAGCGGACGGACCGGCTTGGGGATGACCGTCTGCGGCCTCGGGGCCGCCTCGTGCGCAGCACGAGGCGGCAGCTTTGATGGTCAGGGCAGCAGGACTGCCTTGCCGCGGTTGCGGTGGGCTTCCAGGTCGGCGTGCGCGGTGACGGCCTCCTCGAGCGGATAGGTCCGCCAGATGGGCAGGGTGAGCTTGCCGTCGGCGGCCAGCTCGACCAGCTGAGGCAGGGCGTCTTCGGTCTGGTCGGCGCTGCCGGCGCTGAAGCGGACGCCGTGCTGCGCGGCGGACATGTCGGCGATGGTGATGACGTGTGCGCTGTCGCCGGTCAGGGCGACGGAGTCGGCGAGGACGCCGGCGCCTGAGGCGTCGAGGACGAAGTCGACTCCCTGGGGCGCCGCAGTCTTCACCCGCTGCACCCAGCCGTCGCCGTAGCGGACGGCGGTGGCGCCGAGGGCGGTGACCCGCTCGATGTCGTGCTCGCCGACCGTTGCGAGGACGGTGATGCCGCGGGTGACGGCCAGCTGCGCCGCGATGACACCGACGCTGCCGCCGGCACCGTGGACGAGCAGGGTCTGCCCCTCGCGCACGCCCAGCTGGGCGAGGACACGGAACGCGGTCCGGCCGACGGTCACCAGCGATGCCGCGACCTCCCAGGACAGCGCTGCGGGCTTGACGACCGGCCGCTCCAGCAGCGCGTACTCGCTGTAGCTGCCACCCGCGGTGGCACCGAGGACCTCGTCGCCCACGGCTGCGTCGGCTCCCTCGCCGACCGCGTCGACGACACCGGCCGCGTCCAGTCCGGGGACCACGGGGAAGCGCGCCGGGACGGCGCCGGCCATCAGGCCGGAGCGGATTTTCATGTCGAGTGGATTCACGGAGGCGGCCCGCACTCGGATCCGGACCTGGCCCGGGCCGGGCTCCGGGACGGTGACCTCCGACAGCCGCAGCACCTCGGGCGTGCCGTACTCGGAGAAGGCGATCGCTTTGGACATCAGGAACTCCCAGGTAGGGGCCCCGCCGACGGGGCCGGCGCTCAAGCGGTGAGGGTGGGGTAGTCGGTGTAGCCGCGGTGGTCGCCGCCGTAGAAGGTGGCCTGGTCCGGGGCGTTGAAGGGGCCGCCGGCGGCGAGACGCCTGGGCAGGTCGGGGTTGGCGAGGAACAGCGCCCCGTAGGCCACCATGTCCGCGCTCCCGTCCTCGATCAGCTTGAGCGCGTCGGGGCCGGTGACGTCGGGGTGGGTGAACGGGTTGAGGACGAAGGTGCCGGGCCATTCCTTGCGCAGCTGCGGGGTCAGTGCGGAGTCGGGTCCCTCCATCAGGTGCAGATAGGCGAGATCCAGACCCGCGAGCCGGTCCAGCAGTGCCCCGTAGATCTCGCCCGGATTGTCCTCGACGATGTCGTTGTAGCGGTTTCCGGGTGAGATCCGCAGACCGACTCGCTGGCCGCCGATCACCTCGGCCACGGCCGTGACGACCTCGACGGCGAAGCGGATCCGACCTTCGGTGGATCCGCCCCAGGCGTCGGTGCGGTGGTTGGTGTTGTCCGCGAGGAACTGGTGGATCAGATAGCCGTTGGCGCCGTGGATCTCCACGCCGTCGAATCCGGCCTCGACGGCGTGGTGCGCCGCGGCCGCGAAGTCGGTGATGGTCTGCCGGATCTCCGCCTCGCTCAGTTCCTTCGGCGTGACGAAGTCCTGCGGCCCCTGGTGGGTGTAGACCCGGCCCTGGGCTGCGACCGCAGAGGGCCCCACCGGCGTCAGGCCGTCGGGCAGCAGGCTGGGGTGACCGATCCGCCCGGTGTGCATCAGCTGCGCGAAGATCACCCCGCCCTCGCGGTGCACGGCGTCGGTCACCGTCCGCCACGCCCGCACCTGGCCCGGTGTGTGCAGGCCGGGGGTGTCGGGGTAGCCCTGACCGACGGGCGAGGGCTGGACGCCCTCGGTGACGATCAGCCCGGCGCCGGCTCGCTGCGCGTAGTAGGCCGCCATCAGCTCGGTCGGCTCCGAGTCCGGGCCGTGGGCGCGGCTGCGTGTCATCGGCGCCATCACGACTCGGTTCGCGAGGCGCGTGCCTCCCAGGACGATCGGATCGAAAGCAGTGGTCATGGTCGCTCCCTGGTGCTCTGCGGGCCGGGCGCACCGTGGCCCGCACCAGCCGTTTACTGTCCGAACAAGTAAATTACCTGTCTGAACAGTAAACATGCTTCCCGCAGCCTGGCAAGCGAGGCATGCAGCTACTTCGACCTGTCCATATGTGCCGCTCGACGAACAGAAGCGCTTCTGATGCACCTGGATGAAGGTAGAGTTCTCCTGTTCAAACAGGAGAACGGGGAAGAGATGGCCGAGTCCACGTCTGAGGCCGGGCAGGATTCCGGGGCGGCGGAACGGAAAGCCACCGTGCCGGTCCCTGGCGCGGCCGCCGGCGGACCGATCAGTCACGCGATCTTCCGGCTGGCCCGGCTGCACCGCATGTTCGCGGGACAGCTGCTGCGCCGCATCGGCCTGCACCCGGGCCAGGAACTGGTCATGATGCACCTGTGGGAACTCGGTCCCCAGCGTCAGATCGACCTGGTGCGACTGATGGACTCCGACGCCGCCACGATGACCCGCACGGTCCGCCGCCTCGAGCAGGCCGGCTTCGTCCGCCGCCGCCCCTCGCCCACCGACAAGCGCGCCTCGCTCATCGAACCGACAGCGGCCAGTCACGCCCTGCGCAGGGAGGTGGAGCAGGTCTGGAGCCAACTCGAGGAGCTCTCGGCCGCGGGCTTCTCGGACGACGAACGCGCCGACGCCCTCACCACCCTGGAACGCCTGGAGCAGAATCTCGTACGCGCCGACGCCCAGCCCACGGAGCCGAACACGGAACCCTGGAGGCCGCGAGGTACAGCCTGATCGGTACGCGGCCCCCGGACGGGCACCGGTGCAGATCGCCAGCAGCCGGCCTGCCGGAACCGTGATCACCCGGGGATGGAGGTGCCGTCCTCGGCGTCGTGTGCGAGGGCACTGTGGCGGAGCCGGTGGAGTGTGAAGCCGTCCAGGTCCTCGATGCCCCCGGGTGAGGCGAGCGGGTTGGCCAGCAGCCGGGTGTTCTCCTCGAAGATTTCCTCAGCCCGGCGGTAGGAGAGCCGGGCCCGGCCGGTCTCGGGGCACACGTCAAGCGTCGGCGTTCCGGCCGAGGCCTTGCGGTCGGTGAGGAACAGCGGGCCACGGATACGGCGCGCCACGGATACGGCGGGCCACGGGTACGGCGGGCGATCACTTGAGGGGAGGGGACTGTCAGCGCCCGACGCCGACCAGGCCCGGCGCCGGCATGCGCACCTGGTTCATGCCCCCAGATCCTCCGTCACGGGCAGGCACTCGGCGAGCAGGTCGACGACGTCGCGCCAGGCTCGCTGCGCGTGCCGTGAGTGGTAGCCGACGCCGGGGACCACGGGGTGGTCGACCGGCGGGTGATGGAAGGCGTGCAAGGCGCCGCCGTAGACCGTGAGGCGCCAGTCGACGCCCGCGGCCTGCATCTCAGCGGTGAACGCGTTCCGTTGCGCGGGCGGCATGATCGGGTCTTCCGACCCGACCCCGGCCCACACCGGGCAGCGAATGCGCGCCGCCTCGCCCGGTCGGCCCGTGGTCAGTGCGTTGACTGTCCCGATCGCGCGCAGGCTGACGCCGCCGCGCCCGAGTTCCAGCCCGACGGCGCCCCCGGTGCCGTAGCCGACGGCGGCGATCCGGTCTGGGTCGGTCCGCGGTTCGGTGCGCAACACGTCGAGTGCCGCATGGCCGATGCCCCGCATCCGGTCGGGATCAGCGAGCAGCGGCAGGCAACGGGCCAGCATCTCCTCGGGGTCGCCCAAATAGCGCCCGCCGTGAAGGTCGAAGGCCAGCGCTACATATCCCAGTTCGGCGAGAGCATCGGCCCGGCGGCGCTCGACGTCGCTGAGCCCCATGCCCTCTGGTCCGAGCAGCACCGCGGGCCGGCGGTCGACACCGGCCGGGAGCGCGAGGTGCCCGATCATCGTCAAACCGTCGGCCGGATACTCGACCGTGCGCGTCGTAGTCGTCGTCATAAGACTGGACTGTAGTGATCGTCGAGCCCGGTCCGGCCGGTGTTCTGCCGCTGGCAGAACAGCGCGGGTATCTCTCACCCGATGACAGTGGACAGGCCCCGTTCACCCACTTCCGTGACAGTAAGAGAACACAGCAGCGGCATCCCGCACGGCTTCGGCCTCGGCGTCCACCGGTGGGTCGTGGAACGGACCATCGCCTGGCTCCACGGCTACCGCCGGCTCTGCATCCGTTGGGCACGAGCTCTTACAGCCGGACGGTGGTGCCGGGCTCGAGGCGGTCGATCGGGGTGCCGGTCAGGCCCTGCTCTCCGAGGAGATTGGCGGTGGAGTGCCGGCCGAGGTCGCTGAGCATGAGTTCGTGGATCTGGATGATGCGCTCGGGCTTGACGGTGCGGACGTAGTCGGCGGCTTCGCCGAGCTTTGTCCACGGGCCGCTGGTCGGCAGCAGGAGGGTGCGTACGGGGGCGTCGGGCGCGCAGTAGGCGTCGCCGGGGTGGTAGACGGCTCCGTCGTCGAGGAGGTAGCCGACGTTGTCGGGGCACGGGATGTCGACGTGGATCAGCGCGTGGCGGTGGCCGTGGACGGTGGCGGTGATGGAACCGACGCCAAAGGTGTCGCCCGCGGCGACGGCGTGGACGCGGCCATCGTGGCCGCCGAGGGCGGCTGCGACTGCGGCAGTGCCGTAGACCTGCAGCCCGGGCTGGGCTTCGAGAGCGGCAGCGACGAGCTTTTCGTCGAAGTGGTCGAAGTGGTCGTGGGTGATCAGGATGGCGTGAGCCTGGGTGACGGCCTCCGCCGCGTCCGGGGTGAGGGTGCCGGGGTCGATGACCAGGCGGGTGCCGTCCTTCTCGAGCGTGACGCAGGCATGGGCGTGCTTGGTGAGCTTCACAGCAGGTCCTTTCCGAGCCGACCGAATATCTACAACCAAACTGTACAGTCCGGTTGTGGACATCGCGCCGTGAGCGTCGCCTGCGACTTGACTCCGGCGCCCCCGCCCCTCGTTACGGCGCAGGTCGGCCGGCACTCCTGTAGCGCCAGGGCAAACAATGTAGCCAAGGTGTACAGTTTGGTTTATGGATGTGGCTAAGCTGGCATCATGGACGAGAATCAGCTGGCTGAAGAACTTCGCCTGACCATCGGACGGCTCGTACGCACTGTGCGCACTGCCGACAAGATGCCGCCCGGCGAGGCCGCCGTCCTGGGCTACCTGGACCGCAGCGGCCCGCTGACCACCGCCGATATCGCACAACAGCGGGGAGTCAGCCACCAGTCGGCTGCCAAGGCGGTCAAAGAACTCCTGGCTCAGGGCCTTGTGCATGCCGAGGCGCACCCCAGCGACGGGCGCAAGCTGTTGCTCCACCTCACGCCGACGGGAAGTGGCCGTCTGGCCGAGGAGCGCCGAAGGCGTGCGGACTGGCTCGGCACCGCGATCAACGATGTCCTCAGTTCCGATGAACGAAAGACGCTTGAGGCGGCGCTGCCTCTGCTATCACGCCTGACCACACACTTGAATGGCAAGTAGCCCCGGGACTGTCGTTTGGGTCATCGAGCGCTGTGCATTGTGAAGTTGCAGGTCACGAGTCTGGTGCGCGTGACGTCCGGGATGCCCATGCTGGTCGTGCACGGGGCCGTCCTCGGATTCCGACGCCACAGACAGGCGTGCGCGGTCCGAGGAAGACAAGCGGGAGCGACGACCGGGACGGTGGTCGGCGACGTGTGACGGCAGCCGGGGACCCTGCCCGCGGTCGGCAGCGCCACGGGGCTGGGAGCAGCCCGTCCGGAAGCGGCTCCCCGCATGGGCCATTGCACCCGTCTTCCGGGTAGTGCCTGGCGTTGACGCGTTCGAACGCGGCGGCGTCCCACCCGGACAGCTCGCGTCCGGGTGGGTGTGCCGACGCACGGTGGCCGTCACCGAGCTGGGTGATGACCTGTGGTTATGTGTGAGTGAGGCAGGGTAGTTGTCACCAGATCGGCGCGCTGCTCGGCACCACCGGCCTCTGCAGCAAGACTCTCGGCTCGACTGTCTCATCCACCCGGAACAGGGCGGCACGGGGCATCGCCTCGGGCCGGGGTCCATCGGCCTGGGTTCTGTCCCTGTGGGTGTTGCTCGCGTCCAGCCCCGCGTCACCGAGGACCGGGAGCAGCCGCTGACACTCAGCTGCTCAGGGGCGGACGGGCCGGTCCCGGGGACGAATCTGGCGGGCCTGGAGGCGAGGCGGCAGCGGTACACAGACCACCCCGCACAGGGCAGCCGCGAAGGCCTTCGCCCCCTCCAC
>NZ_JBSGXU010000242.1:0-11116 GCF_053610205.1 Streptomyces sp. NPDC054932
CTGCCTGTTCCCCGGGGAACAGGCAGGGCGCCGGCCGTGGTCAGACCACCGTCACCGGGTGGCGGACCACCGCGTCGAAGAGGTAGCCCTGGGTGTTGTGGACCGACCGGTCGGGCTGCGTCCGCCCGGTCGCGTCGGTCGCCCGCGCCAGCAGCGAGGTCGCACCCGTGGCCCGCGGGGTCCAGGGCAGCGACCAGCGCACCCAGCCGCCCCGGCGCGGGGTGTCGTGCAGCCGGGCCCGCCGCCAGTGGGCGCCGCCGTCCGTGCTGACGTCGATGCGGGTGACCGGGGCCGCGGCCGACCAGGAACGGCCGGTCAGCAGCCGGGTCCGGTGCACCGCGACGGTGGCCCCCAGTTCCAGCTCGAAGGCGCTCTTGAGGGTCTGCCGGGTCAGCGGGACACTGCCCTGCGCCGGGTGCTCGGGCCCGAACAGCCGGTACGTGTCGGTGTTCCACGGCGAGTAGAGCGGCTCCCGGCTCACCTCGATGTCCCCGACCCACTTGATCGACGAGATCCCGACCCAGTCCGGAACCACGAGGCGGACCGGCCCGCCGTGGTCGGGAGGCAGCGGCTCCCCGTTCATCTCGTAGGCCAGCAGTACGTCGTCCAGCGCCTTGGCCACCGGCAGCGGGCGCCGCACCCGGCCCAGGTTCACCCCGTTCGTGACCACCTCGTCGTCCAGCCCGCGCGGCAGCACGTCCACGGCGCCGCGGGTCACGCCCGCCAGCCGCAGTACGTCCGACAGCCGCGCGCCGCGCCAGCGCGCGACGCCGATCGCGCCCAGGGTCCAGGCGGTACCGGTGACCGGCTGGCCCTGCTGCGTGGTGTAGAAGCTCCGGCCGTTGCCCGCGCACTCGATGAACAGCGTCCGTTCCACCGGCCGCAGGGCGCGCAGCCGCTCGTACGACAGCTCCAGCGGGCCGCCCGCGAGCCCGTCTCCCCACACCTTCAGCCGCCACCCGTCGGCATCGATCCGCGGGGTGGAGGTGTGGTTGCGGACGAAGAACCGGTCGATGGGGGTGAGTGGGCCGGTACCGCGCAGCGCCGCGAAGTTCGTCTCCGCGTTCGTGCCGCGGAGGGTGAACAGCTCGGGCGGCAGCGACTTGACGGTGCCGGGCACCGGGGTGGCGGCGGGGACGTCCGGCGCGGCCGAGGCGGTGCCCGCGCCCGCGGCAACGCCGAGCGGCGCGGCGGTGGCCCCCACCGCGAACAGCTTCAGCAGATCGCGGCGATCCACTCCCGCGGAGCGGGCGCGGCCACGCACCCACTGCCGCAGGCGCGTGCGGTCGTACCGGCTTTCGTCCGACAGATCGAGGGACATGGCAGGAGCACTCCTTGGTCACGGTTCCCACGGACCGTAGACGTCCGCGGCGAGCCGCGAAAACCTTCCCAGCGCGACGGCCACGAACCCGCAACACTGCCGCAACGGCCGATTACCGCTGGTCGGCGGAATTTCGGCAGGATGTGGGGCATGACCGAGATCCGTACCCCCCGCCTCCTCCTCCGCCGCTGGACCGACGACGACCTCGTCCCCCTGTCGGAGATCAACGCCGACCCGGAGGTGATGCGCTGGATCGGCGAGGGCTCCACCCTCGGCCTGGACGAGACGGCCGAGGAGATCGAGCGCTGGGAGGAGGAGTGGGACGACGAGGGCTTCGGGCTCTTCGCCGTCGAGCTCCTCGGATCCGGCGAACTCATCGGTGCCGTCGGTCTCTCGGTGCTCGAGAACCTGCCGGACGCCCGGGCGGACGTGCAGATCAGCTGGCGGCTCGGCCGCCAGTACTGGGGCCAGGGCTACGCCTCCGAGGCCGCCCACGCCACCCTGGAGTTCGCGCTCCAGGACCGCGGCCTGGACCGGGTCGTCGCGATCAACCGGATGAGCAACACCGATTCCGAGAACGTGATCCGCAAACTGGGCATGGCGATGGAACGCGACACCACCGATCCCCGGTACGGGACCGCCGTGCGGGTACACGGCATCGACCTCACGGAGTACGAAGCCTGATCGGGCCGTCCCGCATCAGCCGATCGGCCGACCCCCGGGTCGGCCGGACCGCTCCCGGGCTCCGTCCACCGGGCGGACCGGCCGCGGGCCCCGGCCCGGCGAGCATGGGTCGGGGGAGCGGGAGGACGTACCCGGCCCTCCCCGCCCGGAGCCGAGAGGGACACCATGAACGCGCACGACCGACTCCTCCTCGACGGGGCCCGCCGCGGCGACGCGGCGGCGGTGAGCACGGCGCTCGCCGCGGGCGCCGCCGTGGAGGCCCGGGACGAGGAGCTGCGCACGCCCCTGCTGCTCGCCGTGCTCGGCGACCACGTGGCCGTGGCCGAACGGCTGGTCGCCGCCGGAGCCGACCCGAACGCCCCGGACTCCCGGGAGGACAGTCCCTGGCTGGTCACCGGCGTCACCGGGAGCGTACGGATGATGCGCCTGCTGCTGCCCGCCGGACCCGACCTGCGGCAGCGCAACCGCTTCGGCGGGATCTCCCTCATCCCGGCCGCCGAGCGCGGGCACACCGCGTACGTGCGCGCCGTGCTCGACGAGACGGACATCGACGTCGACCACGTCAACCGGCTCGGCTGGACCGCCCTGCTGGAGGCCGTGATCCTCGGCGACGGCGGCCCGCGCCACGAGGAGGTCATAACGATCCTGCTCGCGGCGGGCGCCGATCCCCTGCTGGCCGATCACAGCGGGGTGAGCCCGTACGAGCACGCCGTCCGCCGCGGCTTCGACGGCATGGCGCGGACCCTGAAGGCGGCGGCGGCCGGGGCGGAACGGGGGTCCGGCCGATGAACCGCCGCACGCGGGACACCCGTACCCGGGGCGCCCGTACCCGTGACACTCGTACCGGGGGCGCCCGTACGCGCACCCGCGGCGCCCTCGCGGCGCTCGCCGCGGCCCTGCTGCTCGGCGCCTGCGCCCCGGCCGGGACGGGGTCCGCGCCGAGTCCGGCGCCCTCCGCCGCCTCCCCGCTGCCGGCCACCGCCCCCACCCCGCAGGGGCTGCTCCTGACGGCCGATTTCGGGGCCGACACCGTGACCTTCGTGGACCCCGAGCGCGGTGCGGTCGCCTCGGTCGCCGTGGGCAGGGCCCCGTACGGTCTCGCCGTGGGCGCGGACGGCCGCGCGTGGGTGGCCACCGCCGAGGGCGTCGCCGTCGTCGACACCCGCACCCGCGTACGGGTGGCCCTGATCCCCCACCGCACCGGCACCGGCCCGGTCACCGACGGCGAGTACCGCGGCGGCGGCATGGGCATCGCGCTCTCGCCCGACGGCGCGCGCGCCTACGTCGGGGTCAACGTCCCCGGCACCACCGGAGTCCTGGAGGTCGTCGACACGGCGAAGCGTGAGACTGCCGCCGTCGTACCGGTGGGCAGGCGCCCCTTCGACGTGGACGTGTCGCCGGACGGCGCCGAGGTCTACGTCACCGGCCACGACTCCTTCGACGTCACCGTCGTGGCGGCGGACTCGCTGACGCCCCGCCGGATCGAGGTGGCCCCCTACGGCACCGAGGGCGGGCTCGCCTCCTGGCTGAAGCCGCACTACGCCGCCGTGCGCCCGGCCGACGGGAAGCTGCTGCTCCCCTTCGAGGGCGAGCGGCTCGCGGTGGTGGACCCGCGGACCGGGCACACCGGGATCGAGCCGATGACCGCCGACACCCACCAGCACGGTGCGACGGTCACGGCCGACGGCCGGCTCCTGGTCGTCGGCACCGGAGCGGTGCGGCCGGGCGACGGCAGGGGCCCGTCGCTGACGGTCCGTTCCCCGGACGGAGCCGAGCGCGTGTACCCGCTCCGGGGCCCGCACGAGGACGTGGCCGTCTCCCGCGACGGCCGGACCGCGTACGTCACGGGCGGCCACACCCGCGACGGCTACTGGAACGGCATCACGGTCGTCGACCTCGACACCGGAGCCACCCGCCGACTCGCGGCGGGCGCCCGGCCCCTGGGGATCGCGGTCCTCTGAGCCCCGCCCGTCAGCCCGGCCCCGGTCCGCCCCTCAGCCCGCCCCGCCGCCGGGGGCCACGGCCCCGCCGCCGGCGCGGATCGCCGCGAGGGCGGCGGCGTGCAGGGCGGCGGGGTCGCCGTGATGGGCCCGTGGACTGCCCGTCAGGGTGTACCACTCGTCGGCGTCCTTGTACTGGACGTCGAAGCGGACCAAGCCCCCGGCCGGCGCGGTGGTGCGCAGCGTGAGCGGGCCGGTGATCACGCCGACCTCGTCGGTCATGGCGCCGCCCGGCCCGGCGAGCACCTCGTCCTGCCAGGGGTGCGGCTGCGTCATGAGGCGCAGGTGTCCAGCATCGTGGTGAGCATCTTCTTCTCCGGTTCGGTGACGGTCAGTCCGTACACGGACTTCACGGTGGTCCAGGCCCGCCCGTACTGGCACCAGCTCGCCTTGTCCGGCGGCTGCCACAGGTCGGGGCTCTGGTCGCCCTTGGAACGGTTCGAGGCCGCCGTCACGGCCAGGAGCTGAGGATTGGTCAGATCGTTGGCGAATGCCTTGCGCCGGGCGGAGTCCCAGCCGGCCGCGCCGGAGCGCCAGCCCTCGGCGAGCGGCACCATGTGGTCGATGTCCATCTTCCCCGCGTCCGTGACGACGACCCCGTCGTAGAGGCTCTTCCAGTTGCCGGCGACGGCCCGGCACTCGCCGTCCCGCTCGACCCCGGTGCCGTCGCGCTCCAGGACGACCTCACGGGTGTCGCACTTGTTGCCCTGCTGCGCCCAGTGCGTGAACCTGTCCCGGCTGTAGCCCGCCATCGTGCCGACCGGCGCCACCTTGAGCTCGGCCAACCGGGTCCGCGCCACGGCGGCGCCGACCATGCCCGGGAGCACGTCCCCGGCGGCCGGCTTGGCGTCCCCGCCGCCCGGTGACTGCGCAGATTCCGGCGCCCTGGTGGACGACGAGGCCGCGGGCGCCGACGGCTTCGCGTCCCCGGCGCCCGGCGCCCCCGGACCGGAGCACCCGGCCGCCAGCAGCACCGTCATCAGCACCGCACCGGGCACCTGTATCTGACGTCCCATAACCCCACCCCGAGCCGGTACCGCTCCGCACGCTGTCTCGGAAACACTACCCAGAACCGGACATTCAACCTAGCGAGGGCCCTCCGGTGGGCGTTGTCAGTGGCCCTCGCTAGTCTCCCGGCATACCGCAGCTCAGGGGGGTCGGCTCCCCCCTGTCAGGGCTGCGCGCAACCGGACGGGACAGGCGGAGGGGCACGGGCTGATGGCATGGCTGGCGGCGGGCGAAGGGTACGAGATCGCCCTGGTGGAGGGGCGGGTGGCGGCGAGGTCCGCCACCGGGCGGACGGCGGGACGGCAGTTGAAGACACTGCCCAAGGCCCTGAAGGACCATCCCGAGGTGGACCGGCTGCGCAGGCTGGCCGAGTGGCTCGACCGGCACGAGGCCGCCTGCATCGCACAGGTGGACAGCTGGATGGTCTCCTCGCTGCCGGTGCCGACCGAACTGCTCGCCCGGGTCTGGCCGGACGAGGCATGGCAGAGCGCCCTGCGCGACGTGGCCGTCGTCGGCGACGACCCGGACGAGGTGGGCTTCCTGCGGGACGCCACCGCGTCCGGTGAGCTGAAGGTGGTCAACCTCGACGGCGAGACCGTACGGCTCTCCCCGCGCACGGTGACACTGCCGCACCCGGTGCTCCTGCCGGACCTGGACGACGTACGCGACTTCGCGGCCGAGCTGGGCATCGTCCAGCGGGTCGAGCAGATCCACCGGGCCACCTGGGTCAAGCCGGACGGGCTCGCCGCCACCGCCACCGAGGTCCGCGACTACGCGGGCGGGGTCTTCCCCACCCGCTTCAGCCTCGCCGCCCGCGCCACCGCCCTCGGCTACCGGGTCTCCGGCGGCTACGCCACCTGCAAGGTCCGGGACTCCGGGCCCGGCACCGAGGCCGCCGTGTGGATCGGCGAGCCCTACTACGAGGACGAGATGACCACCGGCGCCCTGAGCTGGCACGACGAGGACGGCCGCACGGTACGTCTGACGGCGGTCGGACCGGTGGCCTGGTCCGAGGGAATGCGGATGGCCGCGGCACTCTACGCCGGGCGCAAGATCGAGGAGGGCGGGGACGCGTGAGCACCAACCAGGAAGACACCGAGATGAACAAGCACGAACTGCTCCTCAAGGCCGGTGCCGTGCTGCCGCACGACACCACGGACGCCGGCCCCGGCGCCGTGGCACTGACCGCGCGCTCCTACCGCCACCCCGGCCTCGGCGACGACCGCGTCGTGATCCGGCTCGCGCCCGCCGAACTGGGCGCGGCCGAGGACCTCGCCGCAGGCTTCCTGGGACTCGTACGGGACGAGGGCGAGCCGCCCGTCGTCGGCCTGAGCCGGCGCCAGGCACTCGGATTCCCCGAATGGATCCTGGTGCACCACCCCGAGGACGGCCACCACGCCCTCGCGGTCGTCCCCGAACTCGACCGCATCGCCCGGCAGGCCAAGACCAAGCCCAAGGCCGCCCTCGACGCCTGCATCGAGCTGGCCGACCGCCTCGCAGCGTCCGTCCCGCACTTCCTGCCCCTGTTCCACGAGCAGGCGGCGCGCGTCTTCCTCGCCGTCGAGAACACCACCTACGCCGCCCAGCTGTTCGGCCGGGCCCGCGCCGCCGAGGCCCAGCACGGGCTGGGTATCGACGAGGACCGCCTCGACGCCGTCTTCCTCGAATTCGCCCTGGCCGGCGCCCTGCCGGTCAAGGTGCTCACCGGCTACGGCAAGGCACTGGCCGGCCGCGTCACCCCCGCCGAGGCATACGCGCGCTTCCGCCGTCTGTGCGTACGACGCACCGCCGGCGGGCTGCCGCCCTCCGCCCAGGCCGCCGCCGAACTGCGCCGCCTCGCCCGCGCCGCGGGCCTGACCGGCACCGAACCCGAGCAGGACTACCTCGCCGAACTGCTGCCCCTGCCCGCCACCCTGCGCGCCGCGCTCGGCTGGTGGAAGGCCCACCGCGCAGCCCTCGTCGCACTCGCCCACCGTGTTCCCGCCGTCCGCGGCACCCTCCTCGGGCTGACGCCCCCCGGCGGCGACGGCAGCGAGCTCACCGCCCTGTGGCTGGAGGTCCTGGAGGAGTCCGGCGCCACCGCCGGGCTCGCCGACCCGGAACTGCCCGCCGAGCAGCGCTGCACCGACGGTGCGGCCGGCTGGCTGGAGCGCTTCCACGCCGCCCGCCACTCCGGCTGGGGCAGCCGCCCCACCCTCCCGCTCCTCCTCACCCTCGTCGAGCGCTGCGCCGAGCAGCTGCGCGCCGAACTCGCCCGCCCCGAGCGGGAGGCGGGCCTGCGGATCGCGGTCGAGGACGCCAACCTCCTCGACCTGCTGCTCGCCCTCGACATCCCGGTCGCCGACCCCGAGACCGAGAGCCGCGGACACCGGCACGGCCACCTGAACCTGACGGAGTGGGCCGACGCCGAACAGCGCCGCGACCTGCTCGCCATCGCCGCCGACCAGCGCTTCCACCCCTCCTTCCGGCGCGCGCTGAACGCCTTCGGCGCCGGCCACGCCGATGTCGTCCGGTGCGTCGCCGCATCGTCCGGCGGCCGCCCGCTGCTGGCCGAGTGGGTGCGCGAGGTCGCCGTCGCCTCCACCGCCGCCGGCCTGCCCGGAGTTCCCGACGCCATCGCACGCCTGACCTGGCTGCCGAGGGAAGCCCTGGAACTCGCCCCCGAGGAGGTGGCCGCCGCGGCCGCCGCGGACCTCGCCGAAACCCTCGCCCGCACCCTGCGCGGCGGTCTCTTCGAGGAACTGGCCTGGCCCTCCTGGGAGGAGGCCCTCGCCGAACTGGGCCCCGGCCAGGGCCGGGAGTCCCTGAACGTGGTCGAGGCCTGGCCGTACCTGATCGTCGCCAACCAGACCCAGGTCCGGGTCATCGACGCCGACTCCACCGTCCTCACCCACGACCTGCGGGCGCCGGCCGGGCAGGCCTACCGCTACGGCTTCCACTACGTCGACGGTGAACTGCTCGTCTTCTGGTCCTCCTGGAGCACCAGCGGGACCCAGGGCTACTGGCACAACTCGCCCGGCACCGTCTTCACCCTGGACACCGACCGCAACCACTGGTCCCTGCGCAGCGACCACCTCTCCCTGCCTCTCCCCGGCGGCGGGCGCGCCACCGGCGGCGGAGTCCTGCACCGCGGTGACACGAAGCTGCCGGACGAAAGGGCCCTGCTCTGCGACGGCACCTCGTACTGGGTGTGGCAGCGCCGTGACCAGAACAACGACAGCGGCTGGCTCGAGCACGACCCCGTCGGAGCGGTCTGCGGCAGGTTCTCCCTGCCCGCCTTCTTCGCTGACGCCGAGCGCGCACACCCGGAGAACATCCGCCGGGCCGGGCACGCCAACTGGCTGCGGCCGACGCCCACCGTGGACGGCTCGGTCCTCGGGGTGCCCGCCGACGGCCTGCTCGGCTGGCGCACCGTACGCGTCCCCGGCCAGGGCTGGGAAGGCACCGACACCGCCGGCCGCACCGTCACCGTGGCAGAGGGCCGCGACATGCCCGTCGCCGCCCTCGCCTTCCCCGGCGACGACCGGCCCCGCGCACTGTCCCAGCACTGGCAGGAGCTGAGCATCAGCGACGCGGACGGTGTCGTCACCGCCCGTTCGCAGAGCGACCACCGCCGCCTCTCCGCCTTCGGCACCGGCAGCGTGGACCTCCCGCCGCTGTCGCACTGGTACGCGCTGCGCCCCCGCGACACCGAGGGCTCGGCGGCTCTGCGCGCCGCCGACCGGGAGACCGTCGCCGCCCTGCTCAAGGCCGCCGCCGCGGTCGCCAAGGTCACCGACCTGCCCGACCTGGTGAGCGCGGCCCTGCCGCGGATCACCGCCCCCCGGATGATCGGCGGCATCGTCGAGCTCCTGCGCTTCACCCTCACCCAGCAGAAGGCCCTGGACGAGATCGCCGCCCGGCTCCACCCGGACAACGCCCCCGAGGAGGAGCGCGAGAAGGGCCCCAGCGACCGGCTGACCGCCGAAGCGCTGAGCGGCCTCATCGGCCCCGGCTACTACCGCTGGGGCGGCGACAGCGACGCCGTCCACCACATGCTGAGCGAACTCGCCGCCGCCTGTGCGCGGACCGACGAGGCCCCGGTGCCCGGCCGGCTGCACTTCGACACGCCCGCGCTGCCGCACTACACCCTCACCTGGACGCCGCTGCTGGACCAGCTCGCCGCCGTCGCCTACCGGACCGTCACCGTCGCGGCCACCGACGAACAGCGGGCGGCGCTCGTCGGCCTGCTCGGCCGGGTGAACGCCCTCGGCCTGGCCTCGGCCACCGGCTCCGCCGACCGCTGGCGCCGCGTCGTGGTCCGCCTCGACCACCCGCACCTGCGCACCCCCGACGGTCACGAACACAACGTCCACCACCGCAGCCTGCTGCCGCTGGGCGGCGGAGCCGTCCTCGCGCTCACCGAGCACAGTGCCTCCCTGCCCGACGGCCACGAGTTCGGCGCCCTGCTGCACGACCCCACCGGCCGCTTCGCCGTCCCCGGCCCCTACACCGTGCGCGGCGACGCCCCGCTCGGCGACCGCGACCGCGACGCCGACTGGCTGACCGGTTTCCTCGACGTGGCCGCCGAACACGGCGCGGTCCCCTTCCGCCCAG
The DNA here is from genome assembly GCF_053610205.1 of Streptomyces sp. NPDC054932. NCBI lineage: Bacteria > Bacillati > Actinomycetota > Actinomycetes > Kitasatosporales > Streptomycetaceae > Streptomyces > Streptomyces sp. NPDC054932. Next base: position 9,610 of record NZ_JBSGXU010000242.1, read on the forward strand.
AAGCCGCGGAGGAGTTCGCCCGGCTCACCGGAGTCTCCGGAGCCCTCGCCCGCCTGGTGATCGCCGGACTCCCGCACGTCGACAGCTACGAGCGCAACTTCCTGCCCGCCGAACTGCGCACCGCCCTCGGGGTCAAGGCCACCGACGCCGCGTACGCCCGCGACGAGCTCAAGAGCCTCGACGCCGAGGTACGGCGCGCCGTCGTCGCGGCCCTGCTGCCCGCCGATCCGGCGGCACTCTGGAGCGAGGGCCCCGACGTGGCCGCCGCCGCGGAGGTGTGGAACCGGCGCGTGGGCAGGCGCACCCCCGTCCCCGACTGGCTCGCCACGGAGGCCGCGCGCGCCGTGCGCGACACCGGGCAGCACCGCATCCTGGCCGCACTGCTCGACCCCGCGGCCGCGCGCGAGCTCTCCGTCGACGTGGCCTGGACGGTCAAGGGCGACCACGTGGAGCCCTGCGAGCCGGCCGCCGACCCCTTCACCGCGCACGTCCTGACCGGAACCCTGGCCATGGCCGCCTGGCTGGCCCACCGGCTGCCCGCGGGAGACCCCGTACGAGCGGCCCTGCCGCCCGTACTGACCGCCGTACGGCAGCGGCTCGCCGCGCCCGAATTGCTCCTGGAGATCGGGCACTACACCAGCCTTCCCGAATTCCGGAAGGCGGCGGGCACGCCGACCGAGACCGGCGAGGGCTACGAGCGCTACGGCGCCGTCGTCATGGCCACCCACGACGACCAGCCCAAGCCCGCGCTGCGCCCGGCCCTGCTGGACTCCACCGGCTCCGATCCGTACCTGCCGGTGCTGCGCGGGGACGACCAGCGGCCCTCCGTGGTCGAAACGGCCCTGCGGGCCGCCCACGATCCGCGCTTCGCCGCGCTGCTCGCCGACCCGGGAGCCCCGGCGGCCGGCGCCGTGGCCGCGGACGGCACCTGGTGGCCACAGGACCCGAGCCGCTCCGTTCCCGAACTGGTGACGGAGGTCGGGGCCCGGCACGGCCTGGGCGCCGACGCGGCCGCCCTCTACCTCGCCCTGCTCGCCATGCCCGACCCCACCGACCGCAACACCGCGCGGTGGACGGGCTGGAAGCCGGCCCGCCTCAAGGCCGCCCGCGCCGAACTGGCCGCCACCGACCTGGTGGTGACGGCCGGCCGCAGCCGGGCCGGGCGCTCGCTGTTCCTGCCCGGCGGGTGGGCCGACATGCCCTCCCCGACGCTCCCGGTGGAGCAGTGGAAGCTGCCGATGTACGGCCCGAGCGGTGGAGACCGGCCGCTGCGCGGCGTGCTGGCACCGACCGAACCCGCGGCGGAGCTCTACCGCCGGGCCTGGCAGCGGGTCCGCGAGGGCGACGTGCCGCGCTTCGAGGAACTCAAGGTGAAGCGCACCCGCGCCCGCCGCCGCTGAACCGGAGCCGCTGAACCGGTGTTGTTGATCCGGCGCCGCTGAACCGGCGGCGCCGGAAGCGGACGCCCCAGGGCGCCCAACCGGCGCGGCGCACCTGCCCACAGGTG
>NZ_JBSGXU010000243.1:0-11026 GCF_053610205.1 Streptomyces sp. NPDC054932
GCCGGATTGGGTGGGGCGGGCCCGCAGGGCTAGCGGCAGACCTGGCGCCATGCGTCCAGTTCGTACCTCTTCTGCATCGAGCTGAGCTTCGCCTCCCGCGCCCCGGGGCACCACCGGTTCAGCCGGCCCTCGTACTCGACGTGGAAGACGGCCTTGCCCGCGTCGGTGAACGGGGCGTACCGGTCGCATTCCTCGTACTCCATGCACTGCTCGTTGACCGCGAAGTCGAAGTCGCCGACCAGCTGCGGGATCTGGTCCAGGTCGTTCTTCAGCCCGACCGACATGCCCCGGTCGTGCGCGAGCCGGGCGACCAGCCGGTTGTACTTCAGCTGGTCGTCGGCGGTCAGCGGGAAGCCGGACCGGTTCGCGTAGCCGTCCATGTTGTCGGGCTCCACCGCGTCGAAGCCCTTCTCCTTGCACATGTCGAACCTTTTGCCGATCAGCGGTTCCAGTTCCACGAGGCGCCGGATGTCCAGCCAGCGCTCGCCCTCCCATCCGTTGCCCTCGCCCAGCATCGTCTTCGGGAAGGCGCCGGCGTCCGGCCGGAAGTCCTCCCAGGCGCCGGTGGAGATGTAGCAGATGGTCTTGCGGCCCGCCTTCTTCAGCGTGCCGACCTGCTCCTTGGTCGTGTTGAACCCGTCGACGTCGTACACGGCCGCCTTCACCGAGGTGTCGAGCTTCCCGGTGAGCTGCCACTGCCAGCCGACGCCGGGCTTCGGCTGCCAGCGCTCCCCCGGCGGCGGGTCGGGCGACAGCTCGTCCCGTTCCGGTTCCGGCTGCGACGTACAGGCGGCGAGCAGCAGCAGCAGGGGCACGGCCAGCAGAAGTCCGAGCCTCCTCATCCGGCCGCCTCCAGTGCGTGCGGGAGGGTGCCCCAGGGGTGCGCACCGCTGCCGGGGACCGCGCAGTGCACCCCTGCCCCGCGCTCGGCGGCGAGTTCCTCGGCGAGCCGGGCGGCGAGCGCGCCCGGCGGGACTCCGTACACGAGGTGGCAGAACCGCTCGGCCGGGTGGTCCGCCGTCCAGGGCGGCGCGTCCGCCGCCTCCCGGTAGGCGTCCCAGGGGCCCTCGAAGGTGACGAGCAGGTCGGCGAGTTCGGCGTAGCCGGGGTGCGGGTGGACCCCGTGGTTGAGGACGAGGGTGCGGGCGCCCGCGGCCCGGGCGGCGACCGCGAGCCGCCCGTAGTGCGGGAGCAGTTCCGGCTCGGCGGAGGCCTGGTCGAGGAAGGCCCCGTCGGTGGCGTACCAGTCGCGGTGGCGCAGCAGGTCCTGCACCACCTCGGCGTGCGGGCGCCTGCCGTAGTCGGTGTCGGCGTACCCGAGGACGGGTACGCCGGCCTCCCGCAGCCGTTCGGCGACGGCCGCGAACCGCTCGTCGCGGGCGGCACCCGGCCCGCTGTCGGGATTGAGCACCACCGAGTGCAGCCGGCCCGCGGAGCGGATGAGCCGCTCCCAGGCTTCCGGCCGCTCGGCGGGGTGCTCGTACAGGGGCACCAGCAGCATGGGGTCCTTCTTCTCGGGCGTCGCGTACGGATCGTGCGTCATCGGTGGGCCGTCGCGCGGCCGAGCAGCAGGCAGACGAGGCCGGCCAGCACGGCGGCGGCCGCGCCGGCGACCAGCAGCTGGACCGCCCGGGGCTGGCCCAGCCCGGTCAGCAGGGCCAGGCTCTGGGCGACGGCGGCCGAGGAGCAGACCACGGCCGCGGGGCGGACCGCCCCGAAGGACTGCAGGAGCAGCCCGGTCCACATGACGGCCCCGAGCAGCAGCAGGGTCGCGATCCGGACCCCGGTGAGGACGGGGGCGCCCGGCCAGAGCAGGGTGCCGGCCAGCCCGAGGGCCAGCAGGACCGTCAGGTAGAGGGCGAGGCACCGGCCTAGGGTGCTGAGCATCCGCCGCCGGAAGGCCCGGGGCGAACGGGCCCCCTGGAGCCCGGAGAGGCTGCCGCTGCGGAACCGGTGGAGCAGCCATTCGGCGGGGCCCATGCTGAGGGTGAGGGCCACCGCGGAGGGGGCGGCGACCGCCTCGGCGGGACCGCCGGCGAGCACCTCCCCGAGGGCGGCGTACAGCACGAGCAGGCCGGTGCCGAGGCCGAAGACCCCGTACGGCACCGAGTCGCCGATCCGGGGGCCCCGGGAGGCGAAGTCCTCCTCGGCCCCGCGCAGCATCTGCCAGCGGACGGGGCCACCCTTGGCGGACCGGCCGGCCGTCCAGCCGCGGATCCGGTGCGCGGCGGCCCGCAGCCCGGCGGCCAGCGGGAGCTCCCGCAGGGCCAGGGTGCAGGCGGCCAGCAGGGAGACCACGAGCAGGCCCACCCGTACCGGCACGGGCAGGTCGACGAAGAGGACGAGGAGCGCCCCGGCGGCCATGGGGCCGAGGGCGGCGAGCAGGACCCGTTCCCGGCCGAGGACCAGCAGGACGGTGGCGGCCCCTACGTAGAAGGCCTGTCCGGCGGCGAAGGCGTACGAGAACGGGGGCCCGCCGGGCACGGCCAGTGCGGCGGCGGTGCCCAGCAGCGCGCCGACGGGGGCGCCGACGAGCAGGGTCCGCCCGGCGGCGCCCCGGTCGCCGAGGCCGAGCCAGGAGTAGGCCCGGTGGGACAGGGTCTGGTCCCAGACCCAGCCGATGAGCGCCCCGGCGAGCAGGGTCAGCGTTCCGGCGGGCAGGCCGAGGCGGTCCTGCGGGCCTTCGAGCAGGGGCGCGCCGAGCAGGTAGGCCAGGCCGGGCAGGGCGAAGATCACCCCGCGCAGCAGGCAGGCGGTGAGGGAGACCTTCCAGGGGTCGGGGGCGGCCCCCGGCTCCGGGAAGGAGCGGGGCACCCGGGCGTAGAGCTCCTCGGCGAGTCCGAAGGAATCGTTCCGGCCGTAGGTGAGCCGGATGTGCTCGTCCGTCATGCCGTCGGATTCGAGGATGGCGGCGATCTCGTCGGGGTGGACGGCCGACGCGATGAACACGTCGAGGCGCTCGGCGAGTTCGTCCATCGGGTCGGCGGCGGGGGCGGGGGCGTCGGGGCCGTCGCGGCGCGGCCGGGGGATGGCCGCGAGGGTGTCGGCGGCGGGGCCGGAGCCGGGCGGCTTGAGCCAGAGGGATCCGCTCACCACAGGCTCCCGTCGGCAGCGAGTTCGCGGTACCAGGGGTCGGCGAGCCGCTGGGTCCATTCGTCGCCCGCGTGGACGGGCAGGACGGGCTGGCCGGCGAGTTCCCGGTAGATGTGCCGGAAGCCGTCCACGGACTGGTGGAGGGTGAACTTCTCCACCACCCGCTTGCGGGACATCCGGCCCAGCTCGGCCCGGCGTTCGTCGTCGCGGAGCAGGGCGAGGGTGGCGCGGGCCATGGTTTCGGGCTCGCGGGGCGGTACGACGAGGCCGGTGTCCCCGACGGCCTCGCGGACTCCGCCGACGTCGGTGGAGACGGTGGTGCGGCCGCAGGACATGGCTTCGATGATGCTGAAGGGGAAGCCCTCGCTGATGGAGGAGAGCATGACGACGCTGCCGGCCGCGTAGGCCTGGGCCACCTGCTCGATGCGGCCCTCGTAGGTGATGCCGTCGGTCACGCCGAGTTCGGCGGCGAGCTTCTCCAGGCGGAGCTTGTACTCCTCGCAGCCGGCCGGGACGGGGCCGAAGAGGCGCAGCCGCAGGGCGGGCAGTTCCTCGCGCATGAAGGCGTAGGCCCGGATGAGGGTTTCGAGGTCCTTGATCGGGTCGATGCGGCCGCACCAGCTGAGGGTGGGCACGTCGGGTTCGGGGCCGGCCTCGGGGAAGGCGTGCGGGTCGACGCCGTTGTAGACGGTGCGGATGCGGTCGGACTCGGCGCCTCCGCGCTCCTCCCAGCGGCGGTTGTACTGGTTGCACGGGGTGATCAGGTCGGCCTGCCGGTAGCCCTCGGTGTTGAGCTCGCGGTAGAAGCCGAGCATGAGGGCCTTGACGGGCCAGCGCTGGGCGGCGCTGCGGTAGCCGAGGTAGCGCTCGCGCAGGTAGATGCCGTGCTCGGTGAGCAGGAAGGGAACCCCGTCGAGGTATTTGGCGGCGAGGGCCGGGAGGGTGGCGAGGCCGCTGCTGACGGCGTGCGCGACGCTGTCGGGCGGGATCCGGACACCGAGCGGGCGCAGTGCGTGTTCCAGCAGGTCGGTGGCGGTGAGCGCGTCGTGGACGGTGGGCGCGGCCGCTGCTGTGGCGAGACCGGGTCGGGTCCATACGGTCATCAGCAGGCGCAGGACCGATTCCGAGCGCAGGGCCGGTGCGAGTTTTCCGGCCCGGGCGAGGACGGCCAGTTCGCGCAGGGCCTCGGAGAAGCTGTGCCGGGCGGGATCGCCCTCGGGGTCGAGCAGGGAGAGCAGGAAGCTCTCGTAGACCTCGGTGAAGCGGCGGTGGGCCTTGCCGCGCAGGGCCGACCTGCGGATGCGTGAGGGGAGCGGCCCCCAGAGCGGGAAGGCGGTGTGCCGGTAGACGTTGCGGGGCAGCTCCCAGGTGACCGGCTCGCGTCCGGAGCCGGTCAGGGCTATGACGTTGAAGTCGACCTCCGGCATACCTCGTACGAGTTGGTCGCACCAGGTGCTCACGCCCCCGTGGACGTGCGGGTAGGTGCCTTCGGTGAGCATGGTGACGTGACGCCCATGACTCATGCGGTGTGTCCCCCCAGGACGGAAAAGGGGCCGGCGCCCGTGGATTCGCGGAGCGCCGGCGCTAGGTGGTACTGGTGTCGACTTGCTTGCTGCGGGACGGACCGCAGGGTCAGCTGGGCAGCTTGAGCGTGACGGCGCTCTGCAGCAGCTCGGGTGCGGTCCAGGTGGAGCGGTTGCCGGCGTAGGCGGTTCCGAAGTCCGCGCTGCCGAGCAGGAGCTGCTTCTTGGTGCCGTTGGGGGCGGTGACCGGGGCGACGACTCCGGAGGGCGCCTTGACGGTGACGTCCTTGCCGATGAGGTAGGCGGTGACCTTGCCCTCGGCGAGCGCCTTGTCCCAGGCGGCGCGGCGCTGGAGCTCGACGCCGGTGTCCTTCATGCTCTGGTTGACGATGGGGGCGCTGGGGGCGTACAGGCCGCGGTAGGTGTCGAGGACCTGGTTGAGCACGGGGTAGAGGGTGCGGTCCTCGGCGAGGTTGGACTGGTGGACGTAGTGCGGCCGCGGGTCGTTGGCCAGGACGTGCCGCAGGGCGGTGCGGGCCTCGGCCGGAACGATGCTGCTGAGGTAGCCGGTGTTGACGTCCAGCGGGGCCGGCAGGCAGGTGGAGGTCGCCGGGTTGTCCTCGCAGACGCCGCTGCCGCCGTGGGCGCGGCTGGTGTAGATCCAGTTGTACTCGTCGGCCATCTCGGCGTTGGTGCCCGTGTTGTAGTACACGTTCATCGGGTGCCGGGGGACGGTGAGGGCGGAGCCGACCGCGCGCTGCGCCGGTTCGCGGGAGTTGTCGCTGCCGGCCCACTTGACCCCGTTGTCGGCGAGGGCGCCGGCCAGGTTGGGGTTGTCCGCGGGCTGCTGCGGGGCGGTCTTGAGGCCGGAGTGCTCGCCGGTGACGAGTTCCGTCCTGTCCAGGGTGATGCCCTTGGAGGCGGCCCAGTTGTTGTTGTCGCGGATCTGGGCGGAGATCTCGGCGCGGCTCATGTACTGGATCGCGCCGGCGGCGTTCTTCGTGCACGTCCAGGGGGTGACGGCGGTGTTCTGGACGCAGCCGAGGAACGGGTGGGTGTAGGTGTGGTTCATCCACCGGTACTTGGCGCGGTCGGCGATGAGCTGGGCGGTCATCGCGTCGACGCCGCCGTTCTCGGCCTTCCACTCCTCGCCGGCGCCGCCGTTGAAGAGCATGTCGAGCTTGAAGTTCTTGGACGTCTGCCACTGCGCCGCGTACACGGCGTCGGCGGCGCTCATCCGGATGGTGCTCTCCTTGCCCTCGCCGCCCGCGCAGGCGTAGTCGCCCGGCGTGCAGTTCAGTTCCTTGTTCCAGCGGGCGTCGGGGGCGAAGACGTCGTCGACGTGGACCGCGAAGTAGTTGCGGCTCTGGCCGAGGTGCACCCCCTGGGTCAGCCAGTCGACGATGCCGCGGGCGAGCAGCCGGAATTGCTGCTGGTGCTGGTTGTAGCCGAAGGTGACGACGAGTTCGCTGCGGCCGTCGTGCGCGTATTCGCCGACCAGGGAGGCCCGGCCGGAGCCGACGGGCGCGTCGAGGTAACTGGTGTAGCCGGGGCGCGGCTTGCCCATGTACCCGTAGCTCTCGGGGACGAGGGCGGAGTTGTCCTCGAAGGTGACCTGGCCGCCGAGGTAGGCGAAGGGGCCGGCCTTGCCGGCGGTGGTGACGGTGGCCTGGGTGCCGTCGAGCTGGCCGCTGTAGCCGCCGTTGTCGGTGTACTCCAGCCCGACGCCCGGGTGGGCCCAGGTGTAGGCGTCGACCTGGCGGATCCCGTACGTCGTCTCGTACGCGGTGAGGGCGGCCATCTCGGCCGAGCCCTCGCCGAACGGGTTCTCGTTCGGCAGGACGACACCCTGGTACTTGGCGCGCGGACGGCCGTCGACCGTGTCGCTGAGGAAGCCCGCGTTGATGACCGGGCGGCCGCTGCTGCCCAGCTGTACGCGGGTGTAGGGCACCCCCGTGTCGCGGAGTTCCGCGGTGATCGCCTCGACCGAGCTGCCGCCGTCGTCGACGACCAGCACCTTCAGGTCGATGCGCGGTGCCACGGCCGCCTGGGCGGTCGAGGCGGGTACTGCCACGGACACCAGGGCGGCTGCCGCCATCATCGCGGCGACCCTGTTCATCCGATTCTTGTTGACCATATTCGGCCTTTCCCCCCGCAGGCGTCCCTCGACCGGCCCTTGGCGGAGCGCCGGGCCTGGGAGGCTCTGTGGAAATCATGCAAAGGAACCCCGCGTCCCCTTGCGAGAGTGGACCGAGTCTTTCGGACCTCGTCAGGTCTACGAGGCAAACCTGGAGCAGAGTCCACAGATGGGTGAACCTGATGACCCCTTGATCGAACAACTTGCCAAACCTTCGAGTGACGTACGACGAGCGCGTACGCGTAGGCTCATTTCTGGCGGCCGTCGGGCCCGAATACGATCGCCACGGATGGCCGTCCACCCACTCGGCCCACACACACAAACGGAAGCGAGACTTCACCACCGTGACTGCTCTGACTCTCAGCACTGCCGGCGCGGCGACGCTCCGCGCCGACGCCCTCGTGGTCGGCGTGGCGAAGGGCCCCAAGGGACCGATCGTCGCCGCGGGCGCCGAGGCCGTGGACAAGGCTTACGACGGTAAGCTCGCCGGCGTCCTCGACGCGCTCGGTGCCTCGGGCGCCGAAGGCGAGATCACCAAGCTGCCGGCCCCGGCCGGCCTCAAGGTCCCGGTCGTGCTGGCGGTGGGGCTCGGCTCCGTCCCCGAGAAGGACGAGTCGTTCGACGAGGAGGTGCTGCGCCGCGCCGCCGGCGCCGCCGCCCGCGCGCTGCACGGCAGCAAGAAGGCCGGCTTCGCCCTCCCCCTGGAGGACGCCTCGGCCGTCACCGCCGTCGCCGAGGGCGCGCTGCTGGGCGCCTACGCGTTCACCGCCTACCAGGGCGGCGAGAAGAAGGCCGGCAACGGCAAGGACTCCGGTCCGAAGCAGCCGCTCGCCGAGGTGGCCCTGCTGGGCGCCAAGCCCCGCGACAAGGAGCACAAGGCCGCGGCCGAGCGCGCCGCGGTCGTCGCGACCGAGGTCAACGTCGCCCGTGACCTGGTGAACACCCCGCCGAACGACCTGACCCCCGAGGCCTTCGCCGCGGTCGCCTCCGCGGCCGCGAAGGAGAACGGCGTCAAGGTCCAGGTCCTGGACGAGAAGGCCCTGGTCAAGGGTGGCTACGGCGGCATCATGGGCGTCGGCAAGGGCTCCGAGAACCCGCCGCGCCTGGTGAAGCTCACCTACACGCACCCCAAGGCGGAGAAGACCCTGGCCTTCGTCGGCAAGGGCATCACCTACGACTCGGGCGGCATCTCCCTGAAGCCGGCCGGTCACAACGAGACGATGAAGTGCGACATGGCCGGCGCCGCCGCCGTCTTCGCCTCCGTCGTCGCGGCCGCGAAGCTGGGCCTGCGGGTCAACGTCACCGGCTGGCTCGCGCTCGCCGAGAACATGCCGTCCGGCTCCGCCACCAAGCCCGGTGACGTCCTGCGCATGTACAGCGGCAAGACCGTCGAGGTCCTCAACACGGACGCCGAGGGCCGCCTGGTCCTCGGTGACGCGCTGACCAAGGCCTCCGAGGACAACCCGGACGCGATCGTCGACGTCGCCACCCTGACCGGCGCCATGGTGCTCGCCCTCGGCGACCGCACCTTCGGCATCATGGCGAACGACGACGCCTTCCGCACGTCGATCCACGAGATCGCCGAGGAGGTCGGCGAGTCCTCCTGGCCGATGCCGCTCCCCGCGGAGCTGCGCAAGACCATGGACTCCCCCACCGCCGACATCGCGAACATGGGTGTCCGCATGGGCGGCGGCCTGGTGGCCGGCCTCTTCCTGCAGGAGTTCGTCGGCGAGGGCATCACCTGGGCCCACCTCGACATCGCCGGCCCGGCCTTCCACGAGGGCGCGCCGCACGGCTACACCCCCAAGGGCGGCACCGGCTCCGCGGTGCGCACCCTGGTGCGCCTGGCCGAGCGCACGGCCACGGGCGACCTGGGCTGACAAGAGCGCGTGATGTGACGTGACGCACCCCGGGCCGGGTCAGGGCCCGGGGTGCGTCCGTCTCGCGACGAAACCTCAAGGAATCGGTAGGTATCTCAGTAGGTATCTACGCAGCGGTAACCCCCGGTCCGGGCAGATCGCCCGATCACATCGTGGGCCCGGCGTCCCGTGTTCCCCCGACAAATGCGAAGATGGGTTCTCGGCAGGACAGGGCCCCCACCACAGGGCCGAAGAAACAAGCGGCCGATTACCAGCCGCCGCCCGGTCACTGAGGACCGGTGCCCGGCGCACATGCATGGAGGACGTGACGTGGCGAACGACGCCAGCACCGTTTTCGACCTAGTGATCCTCGGCGGTGGCAGTGGCGGTTACGCCGCGGCGCTGCGCGCATCCCAGCTGGGTCTGGACGTTGCCCTGATCGAGAAGAACAAGCTCGGCGGCACCTGCCTGCACAACGGCTGCATCCCCACGAAGGCTCTGCTGCACGCGGGCGAGATCGCGGACCAGGCTCGCGAAGCCGCCCAGTTCGGTGTCAAGACCTCCTTCGAGGGAATCGACATCGCGGGTGTCCACAAGTACAAGGACGAGGTCATCTCGGGCCTGTACAAGGGTCTGCAGGGCCTGGTCGCCTCCCGCAAGGTGACCTACATCGAGGGAGAGGGCCGCCTCTCCTCCCCGACTTCCGTCGACGTGAACGGCCGGCGCATCCAGGGCCGCCACATCCTGCTGGCGACCGGCTCCGTGCCGAAGTCGCTGCCGGGCCTGAACATCGACGGCAACCGCATCATCTCCTCGGACCACGCGCTGGTCCTGGACCGCGTCCCCGAGTCGGCGATCGTGCTGGGCGGCGGCGTCATCGGCGTCGAGTTCGCCTCGGCGTGGAAGTCCTTCGGTTCCGACATCACCGTCATCGAGGGCCTCAAGCACCTCGTGCCGGTCGAGGACGAGAACAGCTCGAAGCTGCTGGAGCGCGCGTTCCGCAAGCGCGGCATCAAGTTCAACCTGGGCACCTTCTTCGACAAGGCCGAGTACACGGAGAACGGCGTCCGCGTGACGCTGGTCGACGGCAAGACCTTCGAGGCCGAGGTGCTACTGGTCGCGGTGGGTCGCGGCCCCGTCTCGCAGGGTCTGGGCTACGAGGAGCAGGGCGTCGCGATGGACCGCGGCTACGTCCTGGTCGACGAGTACATGCAGACCAACGTGCCGACCATCTCGGCCGTCGGTGACCTCGTCCCCACCCTCCAGCTCGCGCACGTCGGCTTCGCCGAGGGCATCCTGGTCGCGGAGCGTCTGGCCGGTCTCAAGGCCGTCCCGATCGACTACGACGGTGTCCCGCGCGTCACCTACTGCCACCCCGAGGTCGCTTCCGTCGGCATCACCGAGGCCAAGGCCAAGGAGATCTACGGTGCGGACAAGGTCGTGGCCCTGAAGTACAACCTGGCGGGCAACGGCAAGAGCAAGATCCTCAAGACCGCGGGCGAGATCAAGCTCGTCCAGGTCAAGGATGGTGCCGTGGTCGGCGTCCACATGGTCGGTGACCGGATGGGCGAGCAGGTCGGCGAGGCCCAGCTGATCTACAACTGGGAAGCTCTGCCGGCCGAGGTCGCGCAGCTCATCCACGCGCACCCGACCCAGAACGAAGCGATGGGCGAGGCCCACCTGGCCCTGGCCGGCAAGCCGCTTCACTCCCACGACTAATTCGTCACGGGCGCGACGACCACTTCCGCACTTTCGTTAGGAGCAACTGAAACCATGTCGGTTTCCGTAACCCTTCCGGCGCTCGGTGAGAGCGTCACCGAGGGCACTGTCACCCGCTGGCTGAAGGCCGAGGGCGAGCGCGTCGAGGCCGACGAGCCGCTGCTCGAGGTCTCGACCGACAAGGTCGACACCGAGATCCCCTCCCCCGTGTCGGGCATCCTGGCCTCCATCAAGGTCGCCGAGGACGAGACCGTCGAGGTCGGCGCCGAGCTGGCCGTCATCGACGACGGCTCCGGCGCTCCGGCCGCTGCCGCGGCTCCGGCCGCCGAGCCGGCCGCCGCTGCCGCCCCGGTCGCCGAGGCCCCCGCGGCCCCGGCTCCCGTTGCCGAGGCCCCCGCCGCCGAGGCCCCCGCCGCTGCCGCTCCGGCCACCGCCGCCGCCGGCACCGATGTCGTGCTCCCCGCCCTGGGCGAGTCCGTCACCGAGGGCACCGTCACCCGCTGGCTGAAGCAGGTCGGCGAGTCCGTCGCGGCCGACGAGCCGCTGCTCGAGGTCTCCACGGACAAGGTCGACACCGAGATCCCCGCGCCGGTCTCCGGCACGCTGCTGGAGATCCTCGTCGGCGAGGACGAGACCTCCGAGGTCGGTGCCCGCCTGGCCGTCATCGGTGTCGCCGGTGCCGCTCCGGCCGCCCC
>NZ_JBSGXU010000244.1:0-11008 GCF_053610205.1 Streptomyces sp. NPDC054932
CCAGGGACGTGCTCGGCGGCCCGGCCGACGGCCTGATGCTGGACGCGCCACCGCCGGCGGACCCGGACCCGGACGGCCCGCGCGAGTAGCCGCTGCGCGGAGCCTTCACCCCGCCCCTCGTCCGTTTCCCGGGCCGAACCGTCAGGGGCGCGGACCGGTCAGGCGGGCGAGGGCCTCGGTGAGGGGGAGTTCCTCGCGGGTACCGGTGGCGCGGTTCTGGAGCTCGACCACCGCGTCGGCGGAGCGCCGCCCCGCCACCAGGATCCACGGCACGCCGATCAGTTCCGCGTCCGTGAGCTTCACGCCGGGCGACAGGCCGGGCCGGTCGTCCAGCAGCACCCGCAGGCCCGACGCGGCGAGCGCCGTCGCCGCCTCCTCCGCCAGCGCGAGCGGCACCGCCTTGCCCGCCGCCACCACGTGGACGTCGGCCGGGGCCACCGCCGCCGGCCAGCACAGGCCGCGCTCGTCCGCCGTCTGCTCGGCCAGCGCCGCCACCGCGCGGGAGACGCCGATGCCGTACGAGCCCATCGTGACCCGTACCGGCTTGCCCTCGCGGCCGAGGACGTCCAGCCCGAAGGCGTCCGCGTACTTGCGGCCCAGCTGGAAGATGTGCCCGATCTCGATGGCCCGGTCGAGCCGCAGCCCCGCCCCGCAGGACGGGCAGGGGTCGCCCGGCTCCACGACCACCACGTCCAGGTACCGGTCCACCTCGAAGTCCCGCCCGCAGACCACGTTCCGGGCGTGCGTGTCCGCCCGGTTGGCCCCCGTCACCCACGAAGTGCCGGGAGCGACACGGGGGTCGGCGAGGTAGCGGACCTTCTCCAGACCCTGCGGGCCCACGTAGCCGCGTACCAGGTCCGGGCGGCCCTCGAAGTCCTCGGCCGTCACCAACTCCACCACCGCCGGGGCCAGGTGCTCGCCCAGCTTGCCGAGGTCCACCTCGCGGTCACCCGGCACGCCCACGGCCGTGATCTCGCCGTCGACCTTCACCAGGAGGTTCTTCAGCGTCGCCGAGGCGGGGACCCCCAGGTGCGCGGCCAGGGTCTCGATCGTCGGGGTGTCGGGGGTGTCCACCTCCTCCAGCGGCGGGTGCTCGGCGGACACCGGGGTCAGCGCGAAGGTCACGGCCTCCGTGTTCGCCGCGTAGGTGCAGGAGGGGCAGTCCACGAAGGTGTCCTCGCCGGCCCCGGCCGGGGCCAGGAACTCCTCCGACGCCGAGCCGCCCATGGCGCCCGACACGGCCGAGACGATCCGGTGGTCCAGGCCGAGCCGCTCGAAGATGCGGACGTACGCCTCGCGGTGGAGCCGGTAGGACTCTTCCAGGCCCTCGTCGGACACGTCGAAGGAGTACGAGTCCTTCATCTGGAACTCGCGCCCGCGCAGCACCCCCGACCGGGGTCGCGCCTCGTCGCGGTACTTGGTCTGGATCTGGTACAGCATGACCGGCAGGTCCTTGTACGAGGTGCACTGGTCCTTCACCACCAGGGTGAAGATCTCCTCGTGCGTCGGCCCGAGCAGGTAGTCCGCGCCCTTGCGGTCCTTGAGCCGGAACAGCAGGTCCCCGTACTCCGACCAGCGCCCGCTGACCTCGTACGGCTCCTTCGGCAGCAGGGCCGGCAGCAGCACCTCCTGGGCCCCGATCGCGTCCATCTCCTCGCGGACGACGCGCGAGACGTTGTCCAGGACCCGCTTGCCGAGCGGCAGCCACGTCCACACCCCGGCCGAACTGCGCCGGACGTAGCCGGCGCGGACCAGGAGCCGGTGGCTGAGGGTTTCGGCGTCGGCCGGGTCCTCGCGGAGGGTCTTGGCCATGAGGCGGGACATGCGCTGCACGTGTTGCGTAGACATGCCCGGAGGTTACCGGGGGTGCCGCCACCCGCGGAAACGGTTTCAGGGCCTGCTCAGGGGCAGGGTGGCGCCCATGACGGCGTAGGGGAGGCTCGCGCTCGGGAAGTGGACCTGGCGGGCGAGGTCGGTGTAGCCGAGGGCCCGGTAGAGGCCGCGGGCGGGGCTCTCGGTGTCGATGGCGGAGAGGATCGAGCGGGGCTCGGCGGCGTCGTCGGTGATGCGGGTGATGAGCGCCCGGCCGACGCCGTGGCCCTGGAAGCCGGGGTGGACGTGCAGTTCGGTGATCACGAAGGAGCCGTCGAGCCACTGCTCGTGCCCGCCCGCCCGCAGATAGGGCTCGACGATGGTGGACCACCAGTGGGTGCGGTCGTTCGGCATCCCGTAGACGAATCCGGTGAGCGCCCCGTCCTCGGCGAACGCCCCGAGGGCACGGGCGCCGCGGCAGGTCATGTGGCGCTGGACGATGTAGCGCCGGATGCCGACCTCCTCCTCGCTGAGGCCGAAGGCGACGGCCTGCACGCGCAGGGCCTCGTCCACGCGGGCGGCGAGGTCGAGGGGACCGATTCGGACTCCGGAAGGCAGCATGCGGCGACCTTACTTCGCGGTACGGGGGCGCCGGAATGCCATCGCAGCGGTCCGTGGCCCGCCGTGTGGATCAGGGCCGGTCCGGGCTCAGAAGAGGACGCTCATGAACGCGCCGACCTCACGGAAGCCCACGCGCCGGTAGGCCGCCCGCGCGGCGGCGTTGAAGTCGTTCACGTAGAGGCTGACCACGGGGGCCACGTCCCGCAGCGCGTACGCGACGACGGCGGCCATCCCGGTCTCCGAGTGTCCGCGGCCGCGGAACTCGGGGTCCACCCACACGCCCTGGATCTGGCAGGCGCGGGCGGTCGCGGCCCCGATCTCGGCCTTGAAGACGACCTTGCCGTCGTCGACGCGGGCGAAGGAGCGGCCACTGGCGACGAGTTCGGCGACGCGGGCCTGGTAGAGCAGTCCGCCGTCACCGGCCATCGGCGAGATGCCGACCTCCTCGGTGAACATGGCCACGCAGGCCGGCATGATCAGTTCCATCTCGTCCTTGCGGATCCGTCGGACCTGCGGGTCGGCCTCGACCGTGGTGGACGGGCGCTCGATGACCATGAGCGGCTGGTGGGAGCGGACCTCGCGGGCCGGGCCCCAGCTGGGCTCCAGGAGCTGCCACAGCAGCCGGGTGGGCTCGGCGGGGCCGACGATGGAGGAGCAGCGGCGCCCGGTGCGGCGGGCCCGGTCGGCGAAGGCGCGTACGGCGTCGGGTCCGGCGCAGACGGGGACCAGATTGGCGCCCGCGTAGCAGAGCGAACGGAGCTCGCCGTCGGCGTACCAGCCCCACATCTCGCCGCCCAGGCGCCAGGGGTCGAGTCCGGCGACCTGGACCCGGGAGGTGACGAAGGCGTTCTCGACCGGCTCGCGTCCGAGGATTTCGAGCGCGGCGTCGAGATCACTGGGCTCAAGGACCCGGGTCGTGGTCTGCGTCAACACTGGGGCCTCACCATGCAAGTCTGCTGATCTCCGCACTGTACCCAAAGGCGCCCGGGGATGCCGCGTCCGAGGGTCACGAAACAGCCCCGGACCGCCCCCGAACTGCGGGAACGGTGCCGGGGCCGCCGTTGTGGGACCGCTGGAACCTAGACGCCGATCGCGACGGTGGGCTCGCCGCTGGTGATGCCGTCCGCCTCCATCTGCGCCGCGATCTTCATCGCCTCTTCGATGAGGGTCTCCACGATCTTCGACTCGGGGACGGTCTTGATGACCTCGCCCTTCACGAAGATCTGGCCCTTGCCGTTGCCGGAGGCGACGCCGAGGTCGGCCTCACGGGCCTCGCCCGGGCCGTTGACGACGCAGCCCATGACCGCGACGCGCAGCGGGACCTCCATGCCCTCCAGGCCCGCCGTGACCTCCTCGGCCAGCTTGTAGACGTCGACCTGGGCGCGGCCGCAGGACGGGCAGGAGACGATCTCCAGGCGGCGCGGCTTGAGGTTCAGCGACTCCAGGATCTGGATGCCGACCTTGACCTCCTCCGCCGGCGGGGCGGAGAGGGAGACGCGGATGGTGTCGCCGATGCCCTCGGACAGCAGCGCGCCGAAGGCGACGGCGGACTTGATGGTGCCCTGGAAGGCGGGGCCGGCCTCGGTGACGCCCAGGTGCAGCGGGTAGTCGCAGGCGGCGGCGAGCTGGCGGTAGGCGTTGACCATGACGACCGGGTCGTTGTGCTTGACCGAGATCTTGATGTCGCTGAAGCCGTGCTCCTCGAAGAGGGAGGCCTCCCACAGCGCGGATTCGACCAGCGCCTCGGGGGTGGCCTTGCCGTACTTCTTCAGCAGGCGGGCGTCGAGGGAGCCGGCGTTGACGCCGATGCGGATCGGGGTGCCCGCGTCCTTCGCGGCCCTCGCGATCTCCTTGACCTTGTCGTCGAACTGCTTGATGTTGCCCGGGTTCACGCGGACCGCGGCGCAGCCGGCGTCGATCGCGGCGAAGACGTACTTGGGCTGGAAGTGGATGTCGGCGATGACCGGGATCTGCGACTTCTTCGCGATCACGGCGAGCGCGTCGGCGTCGTCCTGGGTCGGACAGGCCACTCGGACGATGTCGCAGCCGGAGGCGGTCAGCTCGGCGATCTGCTGGAGCGTCGCCCCGATGTCGGAGGTGCGGGTGGTGGTCATCGACTGCACGGAGATCTGTGCGTCGCCGCCGACGGCCACCTTGCCGACCTGGATCTTGCGGCTGACCCTGCGGTCGGCAAGCTTCGTCGGCACGGCCGGCATTCCGAGAGAGATGGCAGTCATCTGCTGTGCAACCCCAAGGTGTGGATCAAGGTCCCGAGATCGGCGGGCTCCAGGCTTCGAGATTACGCCAATCAAGGCGCGGCCCGTGCATCCGAGGGGTGCGCCACCCGAACGTAGGGAGCCGGGCACGATCCGTGCCCGGCTCCCGTACGGCTGGGGCAGAGCCCCGCAAACTATGTGATCTTGATCGGGTTCACCACGTCCGCCACCATCACGAGCAGCGTGAAGCAGATGAACAGGCCCGCGACCACGTAGGCGACGGGCATCAGCTTCGCCACGTCGAACGGGCCGGGGTCGGGGCGGCGGAAGATCCGCGCCACGCCCCTGCGGACCGACTCCCACAGGGCGCCGGCGATGTGGCCGCCGTCGAGCGGCAGCAGCGGCAGCATGTTGAACAGGAACAGCGAGAGGTTGAAGCCTGCCAGCAGGTTGAGGAAGAAGACCAGCTGGTGCTGGGCGGGGATGTCGAGGGTGAAGATCTCACCGCTGACCCGGGCCGCGCCCACGACGCCCATCGGGCTGTCCTGCTTGCGCTCGGCCCCGTTGAAGGCCGCGTTCCACAGGTCCGGGACCTTGGTCGGAAGCTCGACCAGCGACTGCACGCCGGCCTGCATCATCTCGCCCATGCGGTCGACGGACTGGCCGAAGGACTGCGGGACGTAGCCGGAGGCGGGGGCGAAGCCGAGGAAGCCCGCGGTGACGTACTCGTCCTTGACGTACCGGCCGCTGCCGTCCGTCTTGGCGACCTTGTTCTCGATCAGGTTCGCCGTGAGGTCCAGGCGCTCACCGGCCCGCTCCACCGTGATCGTGGCGGGGCCGACGGTGGCGCGGATGTTCTTCTGCAGGACGGACCAGTCGCCGACCGATCG
Source organism: Streptomyces sp. NPDC054932 (assembly GCF_053610205.1). Classification (NCBI taxonomy): domain Bacteria; kingdom Bacillati; phylum Actinomycetota; class Actinomycetes; order Kitasatosporales; family Streptomycetaceae; genus Streptomyces; species Streptomyces sp. NPDC054932. Next base: position 5,540 of record NZ_JBSGXU010000244.1, read on the forward strand.
GCCGTTGAAGGCGACGATCTTGTCGCCCGCCTTCAGGCCCGCGGCCCTGGCGGGCGCGGCCGGGTCCCCGGGGACGCACTTGTCGCGCTTCTCGCTCTGCTGGATGACGCAGTCCGAGACGGTGGCGACCGAGGTGGTCTGGGTGTTCAGGCCGAAGGTCATCAGGGTCGTGAGGAAGATCGCCACGGCCAGGATCAGGTTCATGAACGGCCCGGCGAACATCACGATCACGCGCTTCCACGGCTTGCGCGTGTAGAAGAGCCGGCTCTCGTCCCCGGGCTGGAGCTCCTCGTACGCGGCCGAGCGCGCGTCCTCGATCATCGACCGGAACGGCGAGGTGGAGCGGGCGGTGACCTTGCCGTCCTCGCCGGGCGGGAACATCCCGATCATGCGGATGTAGCCGCCCATCGGGATGGCCTTGATCCCGTACTCGGTCTCGCCCTTCCTCCGCGACCAGATGGTCGGCCCGAAGCCCACCATGTACTGCGGCACGCGGATGCCGAAGAGCTTGGCCGTGGACAGGTGCCCCAGCTCGTGCCAGGCGATGGAGACCAGCAGGCCGACCGCGAAGACCACGACCCCGAGCACCGTCATCAGTAGCGTCATGCGCGCGCCTCCACGGCGGCCCGAGCCGCCATCTCCCGCGCCCGGGCCCTGGCCCAGGCCTCTGCTTCTAGGACGTCCTGGACCGTCAGGGAGGTTCCCGACTCAGGTGTCCCGTGCTCGTCGACCACGGCAGAGACCGTATCCATGATTGCTGTGAACGGCAGCCGACCTGCCAGGAATGCCTCCACGCACTCCTCGTTGGCCGCATTGAACACGGCCGGGGCGGTGCCGCCGAGGGTGCCCACGTGCCGGGCGAGGCCCACCGACGGGAAGGCCTCGGTGTCCAGCGGGAAGAACTCCCAGGTGGAGGCCTTGGTCCAGTCGAAGGCGGGGGCGGCGTCCGGGATCCGCTCGGGCCAGCCGAGACCGATCGCGATGGGGCCGCGCATGTCCGGCGGGGTGGCCTGGGCGAGCGTGGAGCCGTCCGTGAACTCCACCATCGAGTGCACGTAGGACTGCGGATGGACCACGACCTCGATGCGGTCGAAGGGGATGTCGTAGAGCAGGTGCGCCTCGATGACCTCCAGCCCCTTGTTGACCAGGGTCGCGGAATTGACGGTGATCACCGGGCCCATGGCCCAGGTGGGGTGCGCGAGCGCGTCCTGCACGGTCACGCTCGCCAGCTCGGCGCGGGTGCGGCCGCGGAAGGGCCCGCCGGAGGCGGTCACCACGAGCTTGCGGACGTCCGCCCGGGTGCCGGCGGCCAGCGCCTGGAAGAGCGCCGCGTGCTCGGAGTCCACGGGGATGATCTGGCCCGGCTCGGCCAGGGCCTTGACCAGCGGGCCGCCGACGATCAGCGACTCCTTGTTGGCCAGGGCCAGGGTCCGGCCCGCCCGCAGGGCGGCGAGGGTCGGTGCCAGGCCGATGGAACCGGTGATGCCGTTGAGGACGGTGTGGCACTCGGAGGCGGCGATCTCGGCCGCGGCGTCCGGACCGGCCAGGATCTCGGGCAGCGGCTCGGACGGCCCGTACTGGGCGCTCAGCGCCTCTTTCAGGGCCGGTACGACGTCCTCGCGGGCGACGGCCACCGTCTTGACCCGCAGCAGCCGGGCCTGCTCGGCCAGCAGCTCCACCCGCCCGCCGGCGGCGGACAGTGCGGTGACCCGGAACCGGTCCGGGTTGCGCAGGGCGAGGTCGATGGCCTGGGTCCCGATGGACCCGGTGGACCCGAGGATGACGATGTCCCGGAGGCCGGCCGCGGGGTCGAAGAGGAGGTGCGGATCGGCGAGGGGGGCTGGGCGGTCGCTCATGCCCCCCATTGTTGCCGCAAGTCAGGAGCGGCCGGACACGGAGCCCCCTTCCGTTACCCGCAGAAGCAGGTGCGGGAGCGTTCCGGCGAACTCCGGGAGCGTGCGGGCGACCCGCCACCAGGCTTCGGGGTCCTCGTCCAGCGCCAGGGCCAGCAGCCGGTCGGCCTCGGCGTGGGAGGCGAGGACGGCCTCGGGCCGGTCGTGCCGGTCGGGATGGTTCACCTCGCCGAGCCAGTGGTCCTGGTCGAGGGCCCAGCAGGCCGGCAGCTTGTGCCGGATCACGTCGATGCCGGTGAGCAGTCCGCGGTCGAGGCAGTCGCGCACCCAGCGGATGTCCTCCTGGACGCTGTCCATCGGCACGGCCAGGCTCGCGAGGGCCAGCTCGCGCTCCACGCCCCCGAAGGGCTCGGCGGCCGTCGGGGTCAGGTGGCGCACCGCACGGACGAGGTCGGGCCCGGGCTCGCCCGCTCCGGCCGCCGCGGGCACCGTGCCGTCGGCCACGGCGGCGACCAGCGCGGGCAGCGGGCCCTCGTGGCCGGGGGCGTGCCGCAGCAGCTCCGCCCACAGGCGGGGATCGTCCCCCAGCGGGCGCAGGGCCCGCAGCACGGCGCTCTGCATGCCGGCCTGTTCGGGCAGGGTCCAGCGCAGGCCGCCGGCGGCGGGCAGGCGGGCGAGCAGCAGGGTCCGGTGCGCGGGGGCGAGGTGGGCGACGAGTTCCTCGTGCGTGACCCGGCCCATCCGCACGGCCCGGACGGCGGGCCGGTGCCAGGAGCGCCCGTCCAAGGGCGCGGCCGGAGCGGCCAGGAACGCAAGGACGGTCTCCGGGGGCAGGTCCGCGACGAGCAGCAGGGCCTCGACGGAGCCGGCCGGCAGCGGCTCGCGGACGTGCTCGGCGAACAGCTGCTCCGGGTCCGGCCGGTGGCGCAGCGCCAGGATGTCCAGCGGGACCCGCGGCCCGCGCCTGCCGTGCCGGCGCAGCAGGCCGGCGAGCTCGGCCGCGCCGAGCGGCTCTGCTGCGGGGTCCCGGCCGAGCTCGGCGCCCAGCACGGGCAGGAGTTGCGCCGGTGTGCGGCGGCGGACGTACCGCGCGGGGCCGGGCAGGCCGGGCAGCGGTCGGCCCACGACGCGGGGGTTGCGGGCGATGTACTGCCGGTCCGCCGCGCCGCCGTGGCGCAGCAGCAGGGTGACGGTCGAGGCCGACAGCCACTCGTCCCGGCACAGGTATTTGCGGGTGGGCCCGTCCAGCCTGTTGATCATGTCACTGACGACGTGGTCCGGTGCGTGGCGCAGCAGATGCGCCACGCACCAGGCCAGCCGTCGGCTGGTGCGGTCTTCCTCGGCCGTCGGCATCGTTCTCGTCCGCCTCGCACTGTGCTCGTACGCGTACCGGTACTCGTACTCATCCTCGTACGTCTGTCCGACGTCCGGCGATGATCGCAGGTCAGCGGATGGGGCGGTGCACGTTTTTCTGTGTGGAGGGTCCGGGGGCGGCGTCCGCGATCCAGGGGCCGTCGCCGGAGGGGTCGAGGACGCCCTCCTCCAGCCAGGCGTAGGTGCCGGACAGGACGCCCGCGACCACCTTGCGGTCGAGGTCGTCGGTGTTGGACCAGAGCCGGCCGAAGAGTTCCTCGACGCGGAGCCGGGCCTGCTCGCAGAAGGCGTCGGCCAGCTGGTACGCCTCGCGGCCGTGCTCGCCCGAGGCGCGCAGGTGCTCGGCCCGGACGCAGGCCGCGCTCATCGCGAAGAGCTCGGCGCCGATGTCGACGATCCGGCCGAGGAAGCCCTGTTTGGTCTCCATCCGGCCCTGCCAGCGGGACATGGCGTAGAAGGTCGAGCGGGCGAGTTTGCGGGCGCTGCGCTCCACATAGCGCAGGTGGGTGGAGAGGTCGGGGTGGCCGTTCGGGTGGAAGGCCCGGTAGGTGCCGGGGACCTGGCCCGGACCGGTGGCGAGCTTGGGCAGCCAGCGGGCGTAGAAGCCGGCGGCCCGGGCTCCGGCCTTCGCCTTGTCGCCGAGCGCCTTCTCCGGGTCGATGAGGTCGCCCGCCACCGAGAGGTGGGCGTCGACGGCCTCGCGGGCGATCAGCAGGTGCATGATCTCCGTCGAGCCCTCGAAGATCCGGTTGATGCGCAGGTCGCGGAGCATCTGCTCGGCGGGGACGGCGCGTTCGCCGCGGGCCGCCAGGGACTCGGCGGTCTCGAAGCCGCGGCCGCCGCGGATCTGGACCAGTTCGTCGGCCATCAGGCAGGCCATCTCGGAGCCGTAGAGCTTGGCGAGGGCGGCCTCGATACGGATGTCGTTGCGGTCCTCGTCGGCCATCTGGGAGGCGAGGTCGACCACCGCTTCGAGGGCGAAGGTGGTGGCGGCGATGAAGGAGATCTTGGCGCCGACCGCCTCGTGCTTCGCGACCGGCCGGCCCCACTGCTCGCGTACGCCGGACCACTCGCGGGCGATCTTCAGGCACCACTTCCCGGCGCCGACGCACATGGCGGGCAGGGACAGCCGGCCGGTGTTGAGCGTGGTCAGGGCGATCTTGAGGCCGGCGCCCTCGGCGCCGATGCGCTGGTTCGCGGGGACCCGCACCCGGTGGAAGCGCGTCAGGCCGTTCTCCAGGCCGCGCAGGCCCATGAAGGCGTTGCGGTGCTCGACGGTGATCCCCGGCGAGTCCGCCTCCACGACGAAGGCGGTGATCCCGCCCCGGTGGTTCTCCGACTTCGGGACGCGGGCCATCACGACGAGCAGGTCGGCGACGACCCCGTTGGTCGTCCACAGCTTCACGCCGTCGAGCACGTACGCGTCGTCCCCGTCCGGGACCGCGGTGGTGGCCAGGCGCGCCGGGTCGGACCCCACGTCGGGCTCGGTGAGCAGGAAGGCGCTGATGGCGGTGGTGGCGCAGCGGGGCAGGTAGGTGTCCTTCTGCTCCTGCGTGCCGAACATCTTGAGCGGCTGGGGCACGCCGATCGACTGGTGGGCGGAGAGCAGGGCCCCGATGGCCGGGCTCACCGAGCCGACGAGGGCCAGCGCCTTGTTGTAGTAGACCTGGGTGAGACCGAGGCCGCCGTATTTGGGGTCGATCTTCATCCCGAGGGCGCCGAGCTCCTTGAGCCCGCGCACGGTCTCGTCGGGGATCTTCGCCTCGCGCTCGATGAGTGCCCCGTCGATGCGGGTCTCGCAGAACTCCCGCAGCCGGGCCAGGAAGGCCTCGCCCCGCCGGACGTCCTCGTCGTCGGGGAGCGGGTGGGGATGGATCAGGTCGAGCCGGAAGCGCCCGAGGAAGAGTTCCTTGGCGAAACTGGGTTTGCGCCAGTCCTGTTCCCGGGCCGCCTCCGCGACCTGCCGTGCCTCGCGCTCGGTCACCTTGGGCTGTGTGCCGCTGGGTTGTACGGGCTGTACGGGCTGTGTTGCGGACATGCGGGGACTCACCTCGCCGCCGGAGTCGGTTCACCGGATTACCAGCCGGTGCTACTTGTGAGTCGTACCCCGTCCGGCTCCGCCGGAAAAGCCGGGGCGGTCCAGTCGGGCGAACCGGGGGTTCCGGGGCCCCTTTTCCCCCGCCCGGGCGGGGGAAAAGGGGACGGCCGGAGCCCCCGCACAGTGGGCTCCGGCCGTCGGCTC
>NZ_JBSGXU010000245.1:0-10723 GCF_053610205.1 Streptomyces sp. NPDC054932
GCCCGGTGCGCTCGCAGCGCACCGGGCCACCGGTCTTTCGCGGGGTGGGCCGGGGTCAGGTGGTCGCCGCGGCCTGGGCGGCCGCCGCTTCGGCCGCGCGGCGCTCTCCCTCGGCCTTGGACCGCTTCCCGTACATGGCGGTCCATACGCCGAGGGCGCCCAGCACCGCGTAGATCATGATCGGGCTGACCACCACCATGGTCCTGGTGGGCAGCGTGTAGGCGAGCACGACGCGGACGACGGCCTCGGTGACGTACGCGACGCCCCACACCAGAGTCATCCGGGTCATGGTGGTGCGGAAGCCCTCGTACTGCCACAGGCCATTCCACCAGGCAGTGCTCTGCGGGGTGCCGTCGGTGGCGAACTTGCGGCCGAAGTAGAACATCAGCGGGCGCGGCGCGAGCAGCGTCCCCAGGCAGAGCAGCCCGAACAGCCCGGTGACCCCCGAGTCCTTGATGAGCAGGGCGCGGGCCGAGTGCGCGCCGACGAGCGAGACGGCGGCGGTGATCACCAGGAACACCAGGGTGACGACGGCGAACTCGTCGAGCTTGCGCCGCCAGGCCAGGCTGATGACGCTGTCGAGCACCGGCCAGGCGCTGCTGATCAGCAGCGCGGAGAACTCGCTCCAGGCGTGGTCCTCGGTCAGTACGTTGTACGTGATGATCGGCGCGACCACGTTGAGCCCGATGGTCAGGATCCAGCCAAGGGCGGCGGCACCGCCCGAGCGCTTGGGAGGTGCAGGGTGTGCGTCTTGAGTTGCTGGAGTGGACAAGATTCCCCCTGAGACGTGCCTGATGAAGTGCGGCAGGGGGACCGTAAAGACTTTGACGGGACGCGAACAACCCGAATGCACCCAAAATGATCATCAAGCTGTCCGGACTGATCGATTCCGGATGGCGGTCGCCCCGCGTCAGGCGCGCAGGCCCCGGATCACCAGGGCGGTGACCGCCTCGAACTCCGTGATGATGGTCGGCGAGAGCCAGTCGGCCGCGTACTGCGGATCGTGGAAGCGGCCGGTGGCGTCGAAGACCGCGCGGGCGGCCGCCGGCACGTCGTCGGCGGCGAGCGAGCCCGCTGCCACGCCCTCGGAGATGATCCGGCCCAGCTGGTCGATCAGCTCGGTCAGGTGCGCGTCCACCACGCCGCTGTTCTCGGCGAGCAGCACGGTGTAGGTGGCGAACAGTTCCGGGTCGTCGCCCGCCTTGTGGCGCTTGGCCGCGAAGAGGGCCTCCAGCCAGGCCTCCAGCTTGGACGGGGCGCTCCCGGTGGGAGTCGAGGCGATCTCCTCCAGCATGACCACGCTCTTGGCGAGCCAGCGGTCCGTGACGGCCTCGCGCAGCGCCGCCTTCGACGGGAAGTGCCGGTAGACGCTGCCGTGGCTGACGCCCAGTGCACGGGCCACGTCCACCACGGTCGCCTTGGTGGGACCGAAGCGCCGCAGCACCTCCTCGGTGGTTTCGAGGATGCGCTCGGGAGTCAGGGGCTCGGCAGCAGCGGGAGGCATGGGTACGACCGTACCGTCAGCTCAGTGCTCACTGTCGAGGTGGGCCATCTGGGCCGCCGGATACCTCTCCCCGGCCGCGGAGCCCGCCGGGACGGCCTCCTCGATGGCGGCCAGGTCGGCGGCGTCCAGGCTGACGTCCATGGCACCCAGTGCCTCGGCGAGCCGGTCCCGGCGCCGGGCGCCCACCAGCGGCACGATGTCGACCCCGTGCCGCGGCCCCTGCGTGAGCACCCAGGCGATGGCGGTCTGCGCGACGCTCACGCCCTTGCCCTCGGCCACCTTGCGCAGAGCCTCCACCAGGTCGAGGTTTCGGTCGAGGTTGTCGCCCTGGAAGCGGGGGCTCATGCCGCGGAAGTCGCCCGGGGCCAGCGCGCGGTCGCGGGAGAAGTGGCCGCTGATCAGGCCGCGGGACAGCACCCCGTACGCCGTGATCCCTATGCCGAGCTCGCGGGCGGTCGGCAGGATCGCTTCCTCGATGCCGCGGGAGACCAGTGAGTACTCGATCTGGAGGTCCGAGATCGGGGCCACGGCGGCGGCCCGGCGCAGGGTGTCCGCGCCGACCTCGGAGAGCCCGATGTGGCGCACGTGCCCGGCCTGGACCGCCTCGGCGATGGCCCCGACGGTCTCCTCGATCGGCACGTCCGGGTCCACGCGGGCGATCCGGTAGATGTCGATGTGGTCCCGGCCGAGCCGCTGCAGGGAGTAGGCCAGGAAGTTCCTGACGGCCTCGGGCCGGCCGTCATAGCCGGTGAAGCCCCCTTCGACCGTGCGCAGCGCGCCGAACTTGACGCTGGTCAGCGCTCGCTCGCGGGCCCGGGCGGGCGCGGTGCGCAGGGCTTCGTTGATCAGCAGTTCGTTGTGGCCCATGCCGTAGAAGTCGCCGGTGTCCAGCAGCACGTCGGTGCCGTCGGGCGTGGCGTCCAGATAGGCGTGGACGGTCGCGATGGATTCGGCCCGGTCCGCCTCCCCGTAGAGGGCGGACATCCCCATGCAGCCCAGCCCCAGCGGGAAGACGGCGGGGCCGGTGCTGCCGAGCGTGCGGGTGCGGTCGGTGGTGGCGGTCATGCGGGAGGTGCTCTCGTTCTTCGTCATGGAACGAGAATGGCATGACGAGTGACAGATTTCAATATCTGTCACTCGTCAGTGTCATGCGAGGATCCGCAGCGCCAGGGCGGCCGCCGCGACCAGGGCGAGGACGGCCGCCGGCGCCAGCTCGTAGTCCTTGACCCGGAGGTGGCTGATCACCGCGCCGATGAAGTAGAGGGTCACGCCGGCGGCGGCGGCCACGCCGAGCGGCGTGACCCACAGGCCGGCCGTCAGGCCGATCGCGCCCGCGGCCTTGAGGGTGGCCAGGCGTGGCAGCCACGAGTCCGGCACCCGGACCTTCTGCATGCTCGCGACGATCTGGTCGTTGCGCTGGAGGGTGAAGGTGGCGGAGGCGGTCAGGACGAGGGCGAGCAGGCCGCCGACGACGGCGTAGGCGATGAACATGAAGATCTCCAATGGTCGATGATGTGAAACCATTGAATAGCATCAACGATATGTCCAACGCAATCATTTCCTGGTTGCTACGATGTGGACCATGACGGCAGATCAGGACGGACTGCACCCTCAGCAGCGGCTGGGCCTCCTGCTGGCCTGGCACGGATCCGTCACCCAGACCCGGATGAAGCGGGCGCTCGGTGCCGCCGGACTCACCCCGCGGCACGCGATGACGCTGATGCACCTGGACGGCGGCCCCATCGGCCAGCGGGCGCTCGCCGAGCGGCTGGAGGTGGACCCGAGCGTGCTCGTCGGGATCCTGAACGACCTGGAGGGCGAGGGTCTGGCCGAGCGCCGCCGGGACCCGGCCGACCGCCGCCGCCACAACGTGGCCATCACCGACGCCGGGGAAGCCGCCCTCCACAAGACGAACACCGCCCTCGACGAGGTCGAGAGCGGCATCTTCGCGGGCCTCACGGCCGCGGAGCGCGACCTCCTGCGCGGCCTCCTCGACCGGGTCAACACCTCGGCCGAGGACTTCGACTGCGGCGAGTGAGCCGCCCGGCACGGTCCTGGAGCCGCGGCGCCCCCGGCCCGCGCAACCCCTCAGCCGCGCGGCGCCCCCGTCACGGCTGCGGCGCTCACCGGCTCCTCCAGCCTGCGGGCGGTCCGCTCCGCCGTCGCGCGGGCCCAGCTGCCGCTGGTCGCCGCGCCCACGACCAGGACGAGCAGGCCGCAGACCGTGATGATCCACCAGGCCGGCTGGGCCGCCGCCGAGAAGTCGGACCCGCTCGCCAGCCCGGCCGCCAGCACCGAGCCGATCACCGCGACGCCCAGGGTGCCGCCGGTCTGCCTGCTGGTGGAGGCGATGGCGGCCGCGACCCCCGCCTGGGAGCGCGGCATCCCGGACACCGCCGTATTGGTGATCGGCGCGTTCACCATGCCGAAGCCGAGCCCGAACAGCACGTACCCGGTGAACAGCAGCGGGTTGGACGTCTCGGCCTCGAACAGGGCGAACAGCAGCCCGCTCGACGCCATCGCCACGCCCGCGATCAGCAGGCAGATCCGCGGCCCCCGCGAGCCCACCAGCCGCCCCGCCAGCGGCGCGAAGACGACGGTCAGGGCCGCCATGGGCAGCATGTAGAGCCCGGCGTGCAGGGCGCCCAGCCCCCTCACGTCCTGGAGGTACAGCGTGTTCAGGAAGAGGAAACCGGCCAGCCCGGCGAACGCGCTGATCGCGATGACGGTCGACCCGCTGAAGGGCGCGCTCCGGAAGAACCGGAGGTCGATCAGCGGCTCCTCGCGCCGGGGCTCGTGGATCAGCAGTCCCACGAACGCGGCGACGGCCACCACCGCGCATCCCATGATCAGCGGCGAGCGCCAGCCGGCGGCCGGCGCCTCGATGATCCCGTACGTCAGGCTGCCCAGCAGGGCGATGACCAGTACCTGACCCAGCGGGTCCGGGCGCCGGGGCCGGGCCGCCCGGGACTCGGGGATGTGGCGCATGGTCAGCGCGAGGGCGGCCAGGCCGATCGGCAGGTTCACCCAGAAGATGGAGCGCCAGCCGACGGAGTCCACCAGCACTCCGCCGATCAGGGGGCCCGCGGCCATGGAGACGCCCCCGACCGCGCCCCACACGCCGATGGCCCGGGCCCGCTCGGCGGGATCGGTGAAGGTGTTGGTGATGATCGACATCGCCACCGGGTTGAGCATCGCGCCGCCGACCGCCTGCACCATCCGGAAGACGATCAGCCAGTCGAGGCTGGGGGCGAGCGAGCAGAGCAGGGAGCCGACGCTGAAGGCCACCAGACCGGCCACGAACACCTTGCGGCGGCCGATCCGGTCGGCCGTGGAGCCCGCGAGCATCAGCAGCGAGGCCAGCACGAGGGTGTAGGCGTCGATGCTCCACTGCAGCCCCGAGACCGAGGCGTCCAGTTCACGGCGCATCGAGGGCAGGGCGACGTTGAGCACGGTGTTGTCCAGGCTGACGATCAGCAGGCTCATGCAGCAGATCGCCAGGACGAGCGTGCGCTGCCGGGGACTCGGCTCGATCATGCGCCGATGCTACGTCCGCCGCACCCCCTCGGCATGCGGGACAATGGGCGGATGACCACGCTCCCTCCGCCCCTCGCGATCGGCCCGCACACCGTGCAGCCCCCGGTGGTGCTCGCGCCCATGGCCGGTATCACCAATGCCCCGTTCCGTACCCTCTGCCGGGAGTTCTCGGGCGGCAAGGGGCTGTTCGTGAGCGAGATGATCACGACCCGCGCCCTGGTCGAGCGCAACGAGAAGACCATGCAGCTGATCCACTTCGACGAAACCGAGAAGCCCCGGTCGATTCAGCTGTACGGGGTGGACCCGGCCACGGTCGGCAAGGCGGTCCGCATGATTGTCGAAGAGGACCGCGCCGACCACATCGACCTCAACTTCGGCTGCCCGGTCCCCAAGGTGACCCGCAAGGGCGGCGGATCGGCCCTCCCGTACAAGCGCAACCTGCTGCGCGCGATCCTGCGCGAGGCCGTCGCCGGCGCCGGGGACCTGCCGGTCACCATGAAGATGCGCAAGGGCATCAACGACGACCACCTCACCTACCTCGACGCCGGCCGGATCGCCGTCGAGGAGGGGGTCACCGCCATAGCCCTGCACGGGCGGACCACCGCCCAGCACTACGGCGGCACCGCCGACTGGGACGCCATCGCGCGGCTGAAGGAGCACGTGCCGGAGATCCCCGTGCTCGGCAACGGCGACATCTGGTGCGCCGAGGACGCGCTGCGCATGGTCCGCGAGACCGGCTGCGACGGCGTGGTCGTGGGCCGTGGCTGCCTGGGGCGTCCGTGGCTGTTCAACGACCTGGTGGCGGCCTTCGAGGGGCGGCCCGAGGACTTCCACAAGCCCACCCTGCGCGAGGTCGCCACGACCATGCACCGCCACGCGCAGCTGCTGGGGGAGTGGATCGGCGACGAGGCGCGCGGGGTGATCGACTTCCGTAAGCACGTGGCCTGGTACCTCAAGGGCTTCTCGGTCGGGTCCGAGATGCGCCAGAAGCTCGCGGTGACCTCTTCGCTGGCCGAGCTGAACGCTCATCTGAGCGAGCTGGATCTGGATCAAGCATGGCCCGAGAGCGCGGACGGCCCCCGCGGCCGGACGTCCGGAAACAACCGAGTTGTCCTGCCGGACGGCTGGTTGAAGGACCCGTACGACTGCGCGGGTGTGAGCGAGGACGCTGAACTGGACACCTCCGGAGGCTGACAAATCGCCCTCCGTGGTGCGTGATATACGCCACGCATGGGAAGGGTTTCGCTCAGATGAGCACGGAAATCACGGGTAAGACTTTCAAAGGGTGGCACTGGGTGCCACCCTTTGTGCGTTCATTACTTGAACGCAAATGTATCGATGATCGCTCATCCGAGCGTGAACAAGCCTCAGGAGCCCCCTCGTCCTTCGACAAGTGAAGGCTCTTCGTACTTTCTGATTACCCATGAGTTACTTTCGATCTGCTGGCGCACGGGTGGTTACGGCCGTATGACGACCAAGTGGACGTACCCAGAAGCCTTCGATCTGGGTATGTTCCTGGCCGTCAGGGCAGCCACCGAGCCTCGAGGAGTCGAGACCCGTGTCGGAAAACAAAGATCAGAAGTTCGTCTACGACTTCACCGAGGGCAACCGCGACCTCAAGGACCTTCTCGGCGGCAAGGGTGCCAACCTCGCCGAGATGACCAACCTGGGTCTGCCGGTCCCTCCCGGCTTCACCATCACCACCGAGGCCTGCAAGGTCTACCTCGAGAGCGGCACGGCCCCGGCCGCGCTGCGCGAAGAGGTCAGTGCCCACCTTGCGGCCCTCGAGGCGAAGATGGGCAAGAAGCTCGGACAGTCGGACGACCCGCTGCTGGTCTCGGTGCGCTCCGGTGCGAAGTTCTCGATGCCCGGCATGATGGACACCGTCCTGAACATCGGTCTTTCCGACGAGTCCGTGACCGGCCTCGCCTCCCAGGCCGGTAACGACCGCTTCGCGTGGGACTCGTACCGCCGCCTCATCCAGATGTTCGGCAAGACCGTGCTGGGCGTCGACGGCGAGCTCTTCGAGGAGGCCCTCGACGAGGCCAAGGCCGCCAAGAAGGTCACCGTCGACACCGACCTCGACGCCGCCGACCTGAAGAAGCTGGTCACCCGCTTCAAGAAGATCGTCGCCAAGCAGGCCGGCCGCGAGTTCCCGCAGGACGCCCGCGAGCAGCTCGACCTCGCCGTCGAGGCCGTCTTCAACTCGTGGAACACCGACCGCGCCAAGCTCTACCGCCGCCAGGAGCGCATCCCGAGCGACCTGGGCACCGCGGTCAACATCTGCTCCATGGTGTTCGGCAACCTCGGCCCCGACTCCGGCACCGGTGTCGCCTTCACCCGCGACCCCGCCAGCGGCCACGCGGGCGTCTACGGCGACTACCTGCAGAACGCCCAGGGCGAGGACGTCGTCGCGGGCATCCGCAACACCGTGCCGCTCGCGGACCTGGAGGCCATCGACAAGGCCTCGTACGACCAGCTCATGACGATCATGACGACGCTGGAGACCCACTACAAGGATCTCTGCGACATCGAGTTCACCATCGAGCGCGGCCAGCTCTGGATGCTCCAGACCCGTGTCGGCAAGCGCACCGCCGGCGCCGCCTTCCGCATCGCCACCCAGCTCGTGGACCAGGGCCTGATCGACGAGGCCGAGGCCCTCCAGCGCGTCAGCGGCCACCAGCTGGCGCAGCTGATGTTCCCGCGCTTCGACGAGGGCGCCAGGACCACCCTGCTGGGCCGCGGCATCGCCGCCTCCCCGGGCGCGGCGGTCGGCAAGGCCGTCTTCGACTCCTACACGGCCGTCAAGTGGTCCCGCTCCGGCGAGAAGGTCATCCTGATCCGCCGCGAGACCAACCCGGACGACCTGGACGGCATGATCGCCTCCGAGGGCATCCTGACCTCGCGCGGCGGCAAGACCTCGCACGCCGCCGTCGTCGCCCGCGGCATGGGCAAGACCTGTGTCTGCGGCGCCGAGGAGCTCGACGTCGACACCAAGCGCCGCCGCATGACGGTGGGCGAGACGGTCATCGAAGAGGGCGACGTCGTCTCCATCGACGGCTCCACCGGCAAGGTCTACCTCGGTGAGGTACCCGTCGTACCCTCCCCGGTCGTCGAGTACTTCGAGGGCCGCATGCACGCAGGCGCCGACGACGCCGACGAGCTCGTCGCCGCCGTGCACCGGATCATGGCCTACGCGGACCGCGTCCGCCGGCTGCGCGTGCGCGCCAACGCCGACAACGCCGAGGACGCGCTGCGCGCCCGCCGCTTCGGCGCCCAGGGCATCGGCCTGTGCCGCACCGAGCACATGTTCCTCGGCGAGCGCCGTGAACTGGTGGAGCGACTGATCCTCGCGGACACCGACGACGAGCGCGAGGAGGCACTCAGTGCCCTCCTGCCGCTGCAGAAGAAGGACTTCGTCGAGCTGTTCGAGGCGATGGACGGCCTGCCCGTCACGGTCCGCCTGCTCGACCCGCCGCTGCACGAGTTCCTGCCCGACATCACCGAGCTGTCGGTCCGTGTCGCCCTCGCCGAGTCCCGCAAGGACGCCAACGAGAACGACCTGCGCCTGCTCCAGGCCGTGCACAAGCTGCACGAGCAGAACCCGATGCTGGGTCTGCGCGGTGTCCGCCTCGGTCTGGTCATCCCCGGTCTGTTCAAGATGCAGGTCCGGGCGATCGCCGAGGCCGCCGCCGAGCGCAAGAACGCCAAGGGCGACCCGCGGGCCGAGATCATGGTCCCGCTCGTCGGCACCGTCCAGGAGCTGGAGATCGTCCGCGAGGAGGCCGACGCGGTCATCGCCGAGGTCGAGGCCGCCACCGGCACCAGCCTCAGGCTGAGCATCGGCACGATGATCGAGCTGCCCCGCGCCGCCCTGACGGCCGCGCAGATCGCCGAGGCCGCGCAGTTCTTCTCCTTCGGCACGAACGACCTGACCCAGACGGTGTGGGGCTTCTCCCGCGACGACGTCGAGGCCAGCTTCTTCACCGCCTACCTGGAGAAGGGCATCTTCGGGGTCTCGCCCTTCGAGACCATCGACAAGGACGGCGTCGGCTCCCTCGTCCGCTACGCGGTCGAGCAGGGCCGGGCCGCGCGCCCCGACCTCAAGCTCGGCGTCTGCGGTGAGCACGGCGGCGACCCCGAGTCGGTCCACTTCTTCCACGAGGTCGGCCTCGACTACGTCTCCTGCTCGCCCTTCCGGATTCCGGTGGCGCGCCTGGAGGCCGGCCGTGCGGCCGCCGAGGCGAAGGGCAGCGACAGCCGCTGACCCCTGGCCCGCCAAGGGCCCCATAGACCGCGCCTGTCCCCGGGTTCCCTGACTGCCCGGGGGCGGGCGCGCCTATTTTTGTTGTTCAACAAATCTTTACGCCAGCAGGCGGTGGACGGATCCCCACCCGTCCACCGCCGCTGTCATTCTGCCGGGCACGTCGGCGCTTCCCGGTGCGACCGACCGCCAGGCCCCGCAAAGCCCCCCACGGCCTTCGCGGAGCGTTTCGGTCGCACCGGAGTGTGCCCGGCGGAGTACAGGATTTCGGTTGTCACGCCCCTGCCGAAAGGGGTTTCAACTGTGGCCGAAAGGGCGTGGTGACCACGTGTGACGGCGTGCATACTCATGGAGCGGGGGGATTGCGGTTGCACAGGTGGGGGTTCGGTGCTGCGTATCCATTTCACTGGAGTGGACCTGGCACGCGTACGGATGGCAGGGCGTCCCGATGCGTTGTGGGAAACGATTCTGAGCTTTCACCGCTTAAGAGACCGGCGCGATGCCCGGTTGTTCGGTGAATGGCGTACGGAAACCCGGAGCAGGTTGAATAGTGAAACACGCACGCTCGGTATGCTCATACCGAGTCGTGGTTATTTCCCCGATTTCCTGACCCCTGTGGAGGGGCAGTACGGGTGGGACGTGGGCCTCGACGCGCTGCGCGGGATCCGTCCCGAGCGCATGCGGCGCGAGCTCCAGCTGCTCGCAGCCGGTGCGCCGATGACGCCACGGCTGCGGGAGTTCGTGGACGACGGCGGCAAGCACCTGCCCCGGCTCATGGGCGAGCTGCGCGCGTACCACCGGGCGGCCGTGGAGCCGTACTGGACGCACATCCAGGCCCAGATCGAGGCCGAGCGGGCCGCACGCGGCCGGGCCCTGCTGGACGGGGGCGCGGACGAGCTGCTGGCCTCGCTGCCGCCCATGCTGCGCTGGCGGGCTCCGGTGCTGGAGTGCGACTACCCCGTGGACCGTGACGTACGGCTGCGGGGGCGCGGGCTGCTGCTCCAGCCGTCCTTCTTCTGCCGGCGCACCGCGGTGACCCTGCACGACCCGGAGCTGCCGCCGGTGCTGGTCTACCCCGCCGCCGCGCAGCTGGCCTCGGCGCCCGCGGGCGGCGAGGGGGCCCGGCCCGTCGAGGAGCAGCGCCAGCGCACCCTGGGCAAGCTGGTCGGGCACACCCGCTCGGTCGTGCTGCGGGCCATAGGGGACGGAGCCACCACCAGCGAGCTGGCCCGCCGGGCCGGGGTCTCGCTGGCCTCCGCGAGCCAGCACGCCTGCGTGATGCGGGAGGCGGGGCTGGTCACCACGCTGCGCCGGGGCAACGCGGTGCTGCACACGGTGACCCCGCTGGGCGCCGCGCTGCTCAAGGGCGGGGCCGTGGCCTCGTGAACGCGGCCGCGCCCCGGCGGGCAGAACCCGCC
>NZ_JBSGXU010000246.1:0-10682 GCF_053610205.1 Streptomyces sp. NPDC054932
CTCTCCACCGGCACATCCGGAGCCACCACCGCCGACTCCAGCAACGCCACCACACCCCCGACCAACCGCTCCGCCGTCGCCCGGTCATACAACTCCGACGAAAACTCCAGAGCGCCCGTCAGTCCGCCGTCGGCTTCCGGAACCAGCTCCACGCTGAGGTCCAGCTGGGCCACTTCGCGGGCGAGTTCGACGACCTCGACGCCGAGTCCGCCGAGGGTCGGCGGCCGCATCGGCACGTTGCGCAGCGCGAGCATCACCTGGACGACCGGCGGGCGGCCGCTGGTGCGGTCGACACCCAGCTCCTGGACGATCCGCTCGAAGGGCACGTCCTGGTGCGCGAAGGCCTCCAGGGAGCTCTCCCGGGAGCGGCGGACCAGCTCGCGGAAGGAGACTCCGCCGCCGACGTCCACGCGCAGGGCCAGGGTGTTCACGAAGAAGCCGACCAGCGGCTCCAGTTCCGTACGGGTACGACCCGCGACCGCGGTGCCCACGACCACGTCGCTCTGCCCCGACCAGCGGCCCAGCACGGCGGCGAAGGCGCCGAGCAGACCCGTGAACAGGGTCGCGGACTCGCCTTCGGCCAGCCGGGTCAGGCGGGTGACGAGCTCCGGGGACAGGGTCATGGGCACGGAGTCACCGGCGAAGGACTGCTCGGCCGGGCGGGGCCGGTCGCCGGGCACGTCGAGCACGGCGGCGCCGGCCAGTCGGCCGCGCCAGTACGCCAGCTGCTCCTCCAGCCGCTCACCGGAGAGCCACTCGCGCTGCCACACGGCGAAGTCCGCGTACTGCACGGGAAGTTCGGGGAGCCTGGGGGCCCGTTCCTGGGCGCATGCGGCATACATCTCGGCGAGTTCGTCGACGAGGACGCCCAGCGACCAGCCGTCGACCACGATGTGGTGGACGCAGAGCACCAGCGCCCAGTCGGTCTCGGTGCGCCGCAGCAGCGAGGCCCGCACCAGCGGCCCGCGCGCGAGGTCGAAGGGCAGGGACGCCTCGGCCCGCACCCGCTCGAAGAGTCCTTCCTCACCGGTCCCGGCGGGCAGCTCGACCACCGGCAGCGGCACCCGGCCGACCGGCCGGACGATCTGCCGGACGGTGCCGTCGGCGCCTTCGCCGAAGACGGTGCGCAGCACCTCGTGCCGGGCGACCAGGGCGCCCAGCGCGCCTTCGAGGGCCGCCACGTCCACGGCCCCGGTCAGCCGGAGCACGATGGGCAGGACGTACGCGGTGGAGTCGGGTTCCAGGGCGTGGAGGTACCAGAGCCGCTCCTGGCCCGGCGAGGAGGGGAAGGCGTTCTCGGCCCCTTCGGTACGCGGGCGGCGCGCGACGGCCGGGTTCTTCAGGGCCTTGCGGCGGGCCAGTTCGAGTGTGAGCTTGGCCCGCTGCTCGGGGGTGAGCCCGGCCAGGGCCTTGGTGAGTGCTGCTTCGGTGGTCATCTGCTGCTCCTGGGCTCAGGCGCCGGGTGTGATCAGTTCGAGGTCGCGGGCGAGCGCGGCGAGTACGGGTCCGGGGTGCTCGTGCAGGAAGAAGTGACCGCCGGGGAAGACCCGCAGGAGGCGGTCGCCGTCGAGCTCTTCGGGCCCCCACGGCCAGGCCTCGTCCGGGCCGACCAGGGGGTCGCCGTCGCCCGTGTAGACGCGCAGGGCGCAGGGCATCGGACGCTCCCGGCGGGCCCGGTGGCGGGCGAGCACCTCCAGGTCGGCGCGGAGCACCGGCAGGTACAGCCGCAGGAACTCCGGGTGTCCGCGGAGCTCGGGCGGCAGGCTGCGGGAGTGGTCGAGCAGGGCGAGCAGTTCCTCGTCCGGGGTGGCGGCCCCGCCGGCCCAGCGGTCGGGTCGGTCCGCGGCGGGCTGGGCCGCGGCGGCGGCGATGACGCCCCGCACGGGCTGTCCACCACCGGTCCCGGCGCCGGTCCCTCCGCCGCTTGCGCCGCTGCCGTACCGGTGCCGGAGCGAGCGGGCCAGCTCCCAGCCGACGGCCGCCCCCATGCTGTGCCCGAAGATCACCAGCGGCAGCTCGGGGAGCGCCGCCAGGGCGGTCTCGATCCCCTCGATCACGTCGGCCATCCGGGTCATCGGAGGCTCGCCCATCCGGGAGCCGTGGCCGGGCAGCTCGACGGCGACCACCTCGGTGCCGTCGGGCAGCTGCTCGGCCCAGCGCGCGTACGCCTGGGCGGTGCCGCCGGCCGGCGGCAGGCAGAGCAGCCGGCGGCGGGCGGGCCCGGGGGACCGCCAGATGCGCAGCCAGCGCGAGCCGGCCGCCGGGACGGGGGCAGGGGCGGTGAGGACGGGGGCGGGGCGGCCCGGCACGGCGGCCGGGCTGCTCAGCGGCGGGGAACTGATGCTCATCCGGGTCCGCTACTCCTCGAAGTGGCCGGGGGCGAGGCTGCGCAGCACGCAGAACTCGTTGCCCTCCGGGTCGGCGAGCACGGTCCAGCTCGATTCCTTGGGCGTGCCGATGTCGATCCGGCGGGCGCCCAGCGCGACGATCCGCTCCACCTCGGACGCCTGGTCCGAGTCGATGGGGCAGATGTCCAGGTGGAGCCGGTTCTTACGGGTCTTCGTGCTGTGGGCGCGCTGGAAGACCAGCTGGGCGGGCACCGCGGCCCGCCGCAGCTCCTCCAGCGGGGCGATCTCGGCGGGGCCGATCTCCACGAGGTTCCCGTCCCGGTCCTCGTGGACGGTGTAGTCGAGGACGGCGCACCAGAACTCGGCGACCTTGCGCGGGTTGGCGCAGTCGACGACGAGCTGCTCGAAACGGCTGGTCATGCTGCAGCCCCTTCCTGCCGGGCGGTGATCCGGTGCGCGCGCAGGTGCTCGTAGAAGGGGAGCTGGGCCTGGTGCAGCGCGGCCAGGTGGGCGTTGTTCCCGACGGTGTCGGCGTAGTCGCCGGACCGGTCGTGGATGCCGGTGCTGGCGGCGGCGTCGCGGTGCCAGTCCTCGAAGACCTGCCACTCGCTGCGCTCACCGGCCTGCCAGCTGAGTGCGCCGGGCAGGTCGGGCAGTCCGGTCAGCGAGCTGTACGCGGCGGCGATGCCCGCCGGGTCGGCGACCAGGTCGGCCGCTTCTACCACGGGCGGAACGGCGCCGGTGGCGGCGCGAACCATGTCGAAGATCTCGGCGCAGTGGCCGAAGCCCACCTCGTCGGCGGTCAGTTCGGGGTTGCGGGCGAAGTGCGAGGCGATGGCCTCGGCGGGCTCGCGGATGATGAAGGTGTGCCGCAGCGCGGTGGTCAGCCGGGGGTCCGCGAGCAGTCCGGGGTAGCGGAAGTCGGTGGTGTCCTTGAAGTAGACGGGGCGGCCACCGGTGGCGGCCAGCTCCAGGATCGCGTCGAGCAGCTCCGTCTCGCTCCGGTACGCACGCCCCTCGATCTCGAAACTGCCTTTGCTGGCGAGGATGTTGAAGGGCTCGTGGAGGACGGTCAGGTCACCGCGCTCGATCATCATCCGCTCGAAGGCGGTCGAGCGGCAACGCGGCGGACTCCACATGGCGATCACGGCGGGGCCGGAGGCCACGGCCTCGGTGGTGGTCACGGGGTTCCTTTCGTGGAGCGGAGCATCACGGGGAGGCTGAGCGCCCAGGCGGCGGTGAGCACCGCGGCGGCCAGGTAGAAGGGAGCACGCAGTCCGGCGTACGAGGCCACGGCCCCGCCGGCGAGGGCGCCGAGGGGGGACATGCCCACGGCGACGAGCCGGTAGGAGCTGCCGACCCGGCCGAGCAGCCCGGCCGGGACCAGGGTCTGGCGCATGGAGGTGGTGGTGATGGTGAGCACGGCCAGGGCCATGCCGACGGTGCTGAGCACCGCGGCGGCCGCCAGCGGCCGGGAGACGGAGCCCGCGACGACGAAGGCGACCGGGGTCAGCCCGCAGAACAGCAGGACGGTCCGCTCGCGGCCCAGCAGGCGGGTGAGCAGCGGGGTGAGCACGACGCCGGCCACCCCGCCGACGGCGATCACGGCCATCAGCAGGCCGTAGCCGACGCTGCCGACACCGAGCACGTCGTAGGCGTAGAGCACCCCGACCGAGACCACGGCGCTGAGGCCGAAGTTGAAGGCTCCGACCAGGGCGCACACCGAGCGCAGCAGCCGGTGCCGCCACAGCCAGCGGATGCCTTCGGCGGCGTCCGCGAGCAGGGTCGTCGGCTGCCCGGTGCGCGGCGGCAGCGGCGGGGCGGCGCCCGCCAGCTTGGCGACGAGCAGGGCCGAGACCACGAAGGTGACGGTGTCGATGGCGTACGGGAAGGCGGTCCCGGAGGTCAGCAGCAGGGCGGCCAGCGGTGGCCCGGCCAGCTCCACGCAGAGCATCGCCACGCCCTGGAGCAGGCTGTTGGCCCGGTCCAGGACGGGCGCGGGTACCAGGCGGGGGACGATGGCGAGGGTGGCACTGTCCCGCAGCGTCTCCACCAGGCCCATGACCAGCGCGAACGCCAGCAGCAGGGCGATGTTCCCGTGGCCGGTGAACAGGGCCAGCGTGAACAGGGCGGCGATCACGGCCCGGACGGCGTCCGACCAGAACATGACGCGCTGCTGGTCGTGCCGGTCGACGAAGGCTCCGGCGAAGGTCCCCGCGAGCACCCAGGGCAGCTGTCCGGCGAAGGTCACCAGGGAGAGCAGCATCGGGTCACGGGTGAACAGCGCGGCGGTCAGCGGCAGCGCGGCGAGCCGCAGCCCGTCGCCCCAGGACGCGGCGAAGGTACCGGTCCACAGCAGCCAGAAGGGGCGGCCGAGGGCCGGTTTCGGCGCGGGTCCGCCGGAGGGGCCGGCGGTCGGGGAGGACGCGGACGGGGCGTGCGGCGCGGAGGTCATCGCACCGGCCGTCCGCTCGGCACGGTCTCCGGCGCCTGCGGGGCGGCCCGGCCGACCATCGCGGCCACCTCGGCCCGGGAGCAGACGCCGAGCTTCTTGAAGATCCGGGCGAGGTACGTCTCCACGGTCTTCGGGCTCAGTTCCAGGAAGTGGGCGATCCGCTGATTGGTGTGCCCGCGGCTGACCAGGACGGATATCTCCCGCTCCCGGCCGCTGAGTTCGGGCAGCATCGGCTGCGCCTCCTCGGGGACGGACGCGGCCGGACGGACGATGCCGTGCAGCAGGTCCAGCTCCTCCCGCAGCTGGGCGACGTGTGCCGGCAGCCGACTGCTGCCGGTGGCCCGGGATGCCTCCTCGGCCTCGTCGGCGCAGGCCAGCGCCTCGGGCAGCAGGCCCAGGCGGAGCCGGGTGTGACCGAGTCCGCAGAGCAGCCCGGCCAGCAGGTGGCGCTGTCCGAAGCGGCGGGCGAGGGCGGTGGCCCGTTCGGCGTGTCCCTCGGCCTCCCGGGTCCGGCCGAGGAACAGCTCGGCCCCGACCAGCCACTGCACGGCTTCCAGGTGGGCGGCGAGGTCCTCGTCGGCGAGCGAGTCGATCAGTTCGGCGGCCCGTTCGGTGTGCTCGGCGGCGTCCGAACTGCGCCCGAACTGTGCCTCGGTGGCGGCGAGCGCGACGAGGGCGGTGGGGTGCGCGGGGTGTCCGGCCGCTTCGGCCAGCGCGGTGAGCGCGGCCCGGTCGGCGCTGCTCCACTGCCCGCCGGCCTCCAGGACCAGGGCGGTCATGGCCAGCCGGAGCCGGCCGCAGCGGGCGGCGGAACCGGGGTCCGCGGCGGCGGCCCGGTCACAGTGGGCGGCGCAGGCACTGCCGCAGGGCGCGGCACCTGCCCCGGCACCTGATCCGGCACCGGCCGCATCGGTACGGGCGATTTCCCCGCGCAGCAGCTCGCGGGCGGCCTCGTGACGGCCCAGCAGCCGCTGCACCTGGGCGTACGAGGAGACCACCTCGGCCCGCAGTGCCGCGGGCAGCTCGGCCCCGGGGGCCAGCAGCCGCTGGAAGGCGGCGGCCGACTCCTCGAACTCGGCCTCGTGCAGCAGCGCCCGGCCCTGCACGCTCCGGGCCCGCGCCTTGAGCAGCGGGTCGGCGGTGACCACCGGCCGCAGGGCGTGCCGCGCCCAGCGCAGGGCGGCACCCGGGTCGTGCAGGACGGTGTCCTCGGCGGCCTCCACGAGGGCCTGTACGTCATCGTCGTCGGCGACCTCCACCGTGTGCAGCAGCTGCTGCGCGCGGAGTTCGGCCGGTCCCTGGTGGATGCGCAGGGCGGCGGCGGCCCGGGCGTGGGCGCCGGAGCGCCAGCCGCGGCCCGCCGAGTGGTAGGCCACGGCCCGTACGACGGGGTCGCGGAAGCGGAAGTCGGGGCCGTCGCCGACCGGGCGGACCAGGTCCTCGGCGAGGGCCTCGTCCAGGCCGGTGCGGGCCTCGGCCTCGTCGAGCTGGGAGACCTCCAGGGCGATGCGCAGGCCGAAGGTGTCGCCGAGCACGGCGGCCGCCCCGACCATGGCCCGGCCCGCGGGGCCGAGCAGCTGGAAGTCGTCGAGGGCCGCGGCGGCCACCCGGGCGGACGGCTGCGCGGGTACGGACGGCACCCCGCAGGGCCCCTCGGGCTCCATCTCGGCGAGGGCCAGCAGCAGCCCCGGGTTGCCGCCGCTGCGCCGCAGCAGGGAGCGGGCGGCCCCGTCGTCGAGTCCGTCCGGCAGGAGCGCGGCCAGCTCGGCGTCCTCGCAGCCGCCGAGCTCGACCCGGCGGGTCAGACCACGGGCGGCGGCCTCGGCGAGCACGGCACGGGTGCGGTACCCGAGCTGGCGCGGGCGGTGGGCCACCGCGATCAGCACGGGCGCCGTGAGCGGGCGCTCCAGCAGGTAGCCGAGCAGGTCCAGCGAGTCGGCGTCGGCGCGGTGCAGATCGTCCAGGACGATCAACAGGCCGCCGGCGTCGGCCAGGTGGCCCACGAGGCTGCGTACCGCACGGCATTCGCGGTACAGGTCACGGGCCGGCCGGTCTCCGGTCGCGAGGTGGCTCATGGAGGGGAAGAGCACGGCGAGCCGCTGCTGTTCGTCCTCGGTGAGCCGCTCCCGCAGCCTCGGTCCGGCCTCGGTGACCAGGTCGTCCAGCGCGTCCAGGAACAGCCCGAAGGGGGCCGAGTGCTGGAGCCGGTCCGGCCGGCTCCGGCCCACGTGCCATCCGGTGTCGGTCGCACGGCGGGTGAGTTCGTCCAGGCGGCGGGTCTTGCCGCTCCAGGCCTCCCCCAACAGCTCGAGCCCTCGGGTGGGTGCACCCGGGGTGAGCATCTCATCGAGCAGTTGTTGCCAGTGGGCCGTCACAGCTCGTCCCCCTCCTTGTGTGTCCTTTGCGTGAGTGGGCGGTCGCGGTCAGCCCTGGGAGGCCGTCCCGGCGCCGTCCATGGCGCGGCGCAGGCTGAGCGGCCGCATGTCGTTCCAGTTCTCGTCGATCCACGCGAGGCATTCGTCCTTCGCGCCGGTCTTTCCCGGCGCCTGCCAGCCCTCGGGAATTTCCTGACCGACGGGCCAGATCGAATACTGCTCCTCGTCGTTGACGACGACCTGGTACGACTCAACGGGTGCGTTGATCATTAGCTGGCTCCAGTTCCGGTTTCCGGCTTTTGGCTTTCGGCGGGAAAGCGATCCGGACGCCAAACTAGCCAGCCGTCCAGGGCCCGCCACCGGCCCGACCCGGACTTTGTCAGCTGCCCCCGGCGGCCCCGCGGAACTATGTCAACTCACCCGGAGATCGTGTCAGGTAGCCGCGACAGGGCGCTGAACCGCTCTTGATAATTCCGGTGAAGTACGTGTTCCGAGCCTCCCCGCCCGAAATGCCGAACGTACCGAGACACGGAAAGACTGGTGCTCCGTCATGGCTGATTCCGACCCGAATTCCCCGCCCTCCCGGCCTGCTTCCCCCCCGATCTCCCGCCTCTTCGCGCGCGCGGTCACGCGGGGGCGGGCGGACCGATCGGCGCGGCCCGCCGGACTGCTGCTCCTCGTGCTGTTCCTGCTGCTGACGGCCGCTTCCGTGTGGACGCTCCAGCCGCCGGATCCCGAGCCCGCCTCCGCGCCGACGGGCGAGTTCTCGGCCCGCCGGGCCCTGGTGGACGCCGAGGCCATCGGCCGGCAGCCGCGCCCGATCGGCAGCCCGGCCTCGGCCGAAGCCCGCGCCCACCTCACGTCCCGGCTGACCGCACTCGGCGCACAGGTCGAGGCCCGGCCGCAGCCCGTGACGCGCGACGAGCAGGACGGCACCGCGCTGGTCGCAGAGGTCACCAACATTCACGCCTCGTTCCCCGGCACGGCCGGCCCGGACGCCGGGCACCTGGTGCTGATGGCGCACTACGACTCGGTTCCCGCCGGTCCCGGCGCCGCCGACAACGCGGCCAACGTGGCGGCGGTCCTGGAGGTCGTACGGGCCCTGCGGGCCGACGGCAAGGCGGCGCGCAACACGATCGACGTGCTGTTCACGGACGGCGAGGAGCCCGGACTGCTCGGCGCGCACGCCTTCCTCGCGGACGGCGGGCTCGACCCGGCGAACACGGTGATACTCAACCTGGAGGCGCGCGGGGTCTCCGGCCCCTCCATCATGTTCGAGTCCGGCCCCCGCAACAGCGGCGCACTGTCGGCCCTGAGCGGCGCGGACCGGCCGATCGCCACCTCGCTGGCCGACGAGGTCTACACGTACCTGCCGAACGACACCGACTTCAGCGAGTTCAAGAAGAAGGGCTTCGGCGGCCTCAACTTCGCCTTCGTGGACGGCTCGGCCCACTACCACACCCCCGGCGACTCCCTCGAGAACCTGTCCGCCGCCAGCGTCCAGCACCAGGGCGACAACGTCCTGGCCGCTGCCCGTGCCCTCGCCGGGCAGGACCTCACCGAGGTCCACGAGGGCACCGACAACACCTACTTCACGGTCCTGGGCCTGCTGGTCCGCTACCCGAACGGCCTGGTGCTGCCGCTCGCACTGCTCGCCGCCGCCGGCTACGCGGGACTCCTGTGGTACGCCGGCCGACGCGGCCTCGCCCGCCGCGGTGTGGTCCGGGCCGCGCTGACCTTCCCGCTCGCCCTGGTCGGGGCCGCCGTCGTCGCCTTCGGGGGCTGGGAGCTGCTCTGCCTGGTCCGCCCCGGGTACGCCGACCTGTCCATGGGCGACAGCTACCGGCCCGGCTGGTTCCGGGCCGCCTTCCTGACCCTGACCGGCGCCGTGGCCGTCGGCTGGTACCTGCTGACGCGGCGCCGGACCGGGGCCGCCGAGGCCGCGCTGGGCGTGTGGGGCTGGCTGACCGCACTGGGCCTGGCCACGGCCGTGCTCGCGCCCGGCGCGTCCTACCTGTTCGTGTGGCCGCCGCTGGTGGGCTGCGCGGCCCTGTTCCTCGCCGTACGCCGCCGCACCGGCGAGGACGGGGAGTACGGCCGCACCCTGGCCGTGTCCCTGTCGGCGCTGGTCGCGCTGCCGCTGCTGCTGCCGGTGATCGTGCTGGTCTTCCCGACCCTCGGCCTGTCCCTGGCCGTCGCCCCGCTGATCCTGATGGCGCTGCTCGTCACGGTGTCCCTGCCGCTGCTCGGCCTGCTGCCGCGCCGCACCGCCCCGGTCGCGGGCTGGCTGGCGCTGGCGGCCGGGGTCGCACTGGTCCTGACGGGTCTGCGGGTGGACACCTTCGACGCGGAGCACCCGCGGCACACCAGCCTCGCGTACGTCTGGGACGCCGACCGGGGTACCGGCCACTGGCTGAGCTCGGACAACGCACCGCCGCAGTGGACCGGCCTCCTCGCCGGTTCCGAACGGGCCGACGTCCGCGCCCGGTTCCCCACCTTCCCGACGACACTCGCCGGCGGCCTGGTCTCCGAGGCGCACATCGCCAAGGCCGCCGCCGCGAGCGGCCCGGCCGCCCCATGGGTTTCCGTGACCTCCGAGCAGGCCGGCCCGGACGGGGTCCGGACCGTGCGCCTGCACATCAGGCCCGCCCCCGACACCTCCTACCTCAGCCTCTTCGCCGACACCTCGGCGCACGAGGTGCGGGGCGCCGAGGTCGCCGGCACCACGGTGCGCGGCGGTACCAACCGGCCGCTCTCGGCGGGCCCGTGGAAGTGGGGCTTCGCCCTGTGGAAGGTCCCGGCCGAGGGCCTCGACATCACCCTGAAGGTCTCCGGCGCCGGTGAGGTCCCGCTGCGCGTCACCGCGTACACCCGCGGTCTGCCGCCGGGGGCCGTCGCCCTGCCGGAGGACCTGACCTGGAGCACCTGGGGCGCGAACCTCACCGATGTCACGGCGGTCGGCCTGACCGTACGCGGCTGACCGGCGGCCCCCGCCACCACCCGGACGGCCCCCGCACCGTACTCCCCCGACCTGCTGAAGGTCGGACGGGAGACGCTGCGGGGGCCGTCGGCGTTCAGGGGGCCAGGGCTAGAGGGCGGCGAGGGCGGCGAGCAGCTCGTCCTCGTCGGCCTCGGAGAGCTGGATGTCCTGGACGGTCTCGGCGAGCGCCTCGACGGTCAGCCGGCCCGTGAGCATCCGGGTCAGCGGGACCTCCACCCCGAAGGTGTCACGGACGCGCGACACGATCTGCACGGCGAGCAGCGAGTGCCCGCCCAGCGCGTGGAAGT
Source organism: Streptomyces sp. NPDC054932 (assembly GCF_053610205.1). NCBI lineage: Bacteria > Bacillati > Actinomycetota > Actinomycetes > Kitasatosporales > Streptomycetaceae > Streptomyces > Streptomyces sp. NPDC054932. Next base: position 10,467 of record NZ_JBSGXU010000246.1, read on the forward strand.
CGTCCCGCACGCCGATGGCCGTCGGGGCCCCGAGCACCTCGGACCAGATCGCTGCCAGCTCCCTCTCGACCTCGTCCCGCGGCTCCACGTACTCCCCGGCGCCACCTTCGAACTCCTCGCTGGGCGGGGGGAGTTGTTTGGTGTTGGTCTTGCCGTTGGGGAGTTGGGGGAGGTGGGTGAGGTGGGTGAGGTAGGTGGGGATCATGGCGGTGGGGA
>NZ_JBSGXU010000247.1:0-10619 GCF_053610205.1 Streptomyces sp. NPDC054932
GGGCCTGCGCCCGCCCGGGGCGGTTACGGGTCAGGGGCGGTGCGGTCCCGCGGAGGCGACGGTGTCCTCGAGGCGCAGTCCGCGCAGCAGCAGGAGGGCGATGTCGTCGGTGCGGGGGGCGTCGCGGTGGGCGTGCTCGATGAGTTCGTCCGCCAGATCACCGAGGGGGTGGTGCTCGGGGGCGTCGGCGATCAGGGCCGCGACCGCGCCGATGGCCTCCTCGATGTCCCGGCGGGGGGCTTCGACGAGCCCGTCCGTGTAGAGGGCGAGGAGGTCGCCGGGGCCGAAGGGGATCGAGGTGGCCGTGTACGAGGCCTCGGGGTCGATGCCCAGGAGGAGCCCGGCCGGGAGCTGCAGCATCTCGGTCTTCCCGCCGGGGTGGCGCAGCAGGGGCGGTGGGTGGCCGGCCGAGGCCAGGCGGGCGGTGCGCCGGGCGAGGTCGATGTGGACGTACATGCAGCTGGTGAACAGCCCCGGTTCGAGGTCGGTGACGAGCCGGTTGGTGCGGGCGAGGACTTCTTCGGGCGGTGCGCCGGCGCCGGCATGGACGGCGGTGCGGACCTGGCCCATGAGGGCGGCGGCGTTCACGTTGTGGCCCTGTACGTCACCTATGGCGGCCGCGACGGTGGTGTCGTCGATGCGGATGAGGTCGTAGAAGTCTCCGCCGACGTCGAGTCCGTGTGCGGCGGGCAGGTACCGGGCGGCCACGTCGAGGCGGGGGACACGGGGCAGGGTGTGGGGCAGGAGGCCGGTCTGCAGGCTGCGGGCGAGCTGGTGGGTGGCGTCGTAGAGGCGGGCGCGGTCCAGGGCCTGCGCGATGAGCCCGGCGATCGAGGTCAGGACGGCGCGCTCGCCGGGGACGAAGGTGCGGGGGTGCCCGTAGGCGAGGACGAGGGAGCCGATGGGACGGTTCGAGGCGATCAGGGGCAGGAAGGCCCAGGCGGCCATGCCCTCCTCGACCGCCGCGTCCGGGTGGGCGGCCAGGAGCTCGCTCATGTTGCCGAAGAACAGGGGCGTGGCGGTGCGCAGGATGTGGGTGATGGCGGTGTCGGCCGAAACGGGTGTGCCGTCGAGGTCCGCCACGTGCCGGGCGGAGTATCCGCGGTGGCCGACGATCCGCACCCGTCCGTCCTGCTCGGCCAGGAGGGCCATGGCGTGGGCTCCGAGCGAGGGAACGATCTGGTCCGCGGCCTTCTCGACGACGTCCTGCGCGTGGGCGGCCTCGGTGAGGGTGGCGGCCAGCAGCATGAGCGGGTAGAGCGCGGTGGCCCGGCTGGGTGCGGTCTGCTCGGGAGCACCCAGCGGGAAGGGGGCCGGTGCGGCCTCGCGGTCGCTGCTCGCCGTGGTGATGCGCACGCTGATTCCGGTGTTGTCCGGGTACAGGTCGAAGCGCAGCTGCTGTCCGGTGGGGCGGGCGGCGATGAAGCTCCGCGGCAGCCGGCTCATCGCCACGGCCCGGTAGTGGTTCTCGATGGTGGGGGTGTCCATCCAGGGCAGGGCCTCCCACGGCAGGGCTCCGAGCAGGTCGGCCACGGGCGCGCCGAGCAGGTCGGCCGCCTCCGGGGTGATGAAGGTGATGGTGCCGTTCAGATCGAGTGCGCAGTTGCCTCCGGGGAGGCGCCGGACGAAGGCCATGGTGGTCGCCGCCTCGGCCGGGCCCGGTGTGGGGGGCGGGAGCGGTCGCAGGATGACCGGAATCGGCGTGGGCCGCAGGGGCAGGCCGTCACCGGCGGCCCGTAGCAGGATGCGCGCCAGTCGGTTGCGGCCGGCTGCCAGGGCCCGGCACTCCCGCTCGTCGAGGTCGGGCCCGTGCGAGCCCGGCCACAGGAGCACCAGCCCGGCCCCCGTCCGGCCGTCGGCCCGGTGGGCGGTTTCCGCGGTCAGCGGGGCGGCGGCGAGTGCGAAGTCGTACGGGAGGACGAGGCCGAGGCGGGGGTAGCGGCGGGCCGTGTCCTCCTGGCCGCCGAGCCAGACGAGCCGGCCGTCGCGGACCGCGTCGGCCACCGGGATGGGGTCGTCCAGGGCGACCCGGGACCAGGGTGCCGCGAACTCGCGGGAGAGCCCGGAGGCCAGCGCCAGGTGCAGGACGCGCCGGGCGGGGTCGGGGTCGGGGAGGTAGAGCATCCCGATGGACGCTCCCGCGTCGGCGCATGCCTCGACCAGTGCCTCTCTCAGCGCACGCCGGTCGGCTCCCTGCTCGCGCCCCGGAACGTTTCGCACGTCACCATGTTCCCCCCATCCCCGCTCTCCCGTCGGAACCTGCCGGTCCGGGCGAGCCCGCGGGAGCCGCCGGGCGCCCGCGGGAGCCCGCCCGAGCCGGCGGCGGCCCTGCGCCGCGCCTCACGGCGGGTCGGCGGGCCCGAGGTCGGGGTGGGCCTGGAGCAGCCCGGGCGGGGCGGCCTGACGCCAGGAGTCCACGATGATCGCGCGGAGCTCGTCGGCGTCGTCGAGGGCTGCCAGGCGGGCCCGCACCCAGGCGAAGGACGCCTCGTGGTCCGCGATCCAGAACTTCTCCGGTTCGGCGCGGACCAGCTCGTCGCGCTCCTCCTTGGGGCAGCGGACCGCAAGGGAGGTCTCGTCGTCGGGGAGGGTCAGGAACATCTTCCCGGCGACGCGGAAGGTGGGCATGGCCCACGCTTCCTTCTCCGTCGTGTCCGGGAGGGCGAGGGCGATTTCACGGGCTTCATCGGACGTGCACACCCCCTGACCGTACGACAGGCCACTGACATCGCCGGGTCAGGGCGTCACGGCGACAGGGCGTCCACCTCGGCCTCGAAGAGCAGGGCCGGATCCAGGCCCGTGCCGGTGAAGTGGCCCGCCAGTTCCAGGGACAGCACACCGTGCAGGCGGCTCCAGAAGGTCAGGGCCAGCCGCAGCGCCGACGGCGGGGCGTCGGGGTGGCTCGCGGCCCATGCGCGGTGGTCGGCCAGGTGGTGCTCGACGCCGCGGGGCTCGGCGCCTTGGGGCTCCGCACCCGGGGCGGGGGCCGGCGCCGCGGCGGTGCAGGCGTCCAGCAGGACGGACATCAGCTCCGAGGCGATCGCAGTGACGTCCTGCGGCGCGTGGTACCCGGGCACCGGGGTGCCGTAGACGAGGAAGTAGCGGTGCGGGTCCTCCAGGGCCCAGCGGCGCAGCACCTGGGCCAGCCCGGAGAGACCGGGGCGGCCCGCTCCCCCGGACCCGTTGGTGGCGGCAGCGGCGATGAAGGCGTCGGCGAGGCTGCGGTAGGCGTCGCGGATGAGTTCGGTGATCAGCTCGTCGCGGTTGGCGAAGTACCGGTACAGGGCCGGTCCGCTCATGCCCATCTGCTTGGCGATCGCGTTGAGGGACAGCGCGGACGCGCCGGAGCCGTCGTCCTGCCGGGCAAGGTCGAGCCGGAGGGTCTGGAACTGCACCGCGGTCCGGTCCCGGTGGCGGCGGCCGGGCAGGTGGTCGTCGCGATGGAGGCCACGGGCGTGTCCTTCGCCGAGCAGCAGATGCGTCGCGGCCGCTACTACGATCAGCCGCCGTTCCCCTTCGTCCCCGGATACGACCTGGTGGGCACGCTGCTGGGCGTGGGCAAGGGCGTCGACGCCACCCTGCTCGGCAAGCGGGTGGCCGCCCTCACGAAGACCGGGGGCTGGGCGAGCCATGTCGCGCTCGCCGCCGCCGACGTGGTGGAGGTACCCGACGGCGTCGGGCCGTCGGACGCGGAGACCGCGGTCGTCAACGGCATCACCGCCTGGCAGATGCTCCACCGCAAGGCCCGGGTGCGCGCCGGCCAGACCGTCCTGGTCCACGGCGCCAACGGCGGGGTGGGCTCGGTCCTGGTCCAGCTGGCGCTGGCCGCGGGGGCCCGCGTGATCGGCACCGCCTCCACCCGCCACCACGACGCACTGCGCGCGCTCGGGGTGATTCCCCTCGACTACCGGTCCGGCACCGTCCCCGCACGGGTACGGGCCCTCGCGCCCGGCGGGGTCGACGCGGTCTTCGACCACGTCGGCGGCGACGGCATCGTCGACTCCTGGCGGCTCCTGGCCCCCGGCGGCACGCTCGTCTCGTACGGCAGCGCCGCCACCCGCGACGACGAGGGCTCCGGCGCCTGGCCGGTGCTCCGGCTGCTGGGCCGGGTGTGGGTGTGGAACGCGCTGCCCAACGGCCGCCGCGCCTACTTCTTCAACGTCTGGGCCGGCCGCGCCTACGCCAGGAACCGCTTCCGGGCGCGCCTGCGCTCGGATCTGACCCAGGTGTTCACGGCCCTGCAGCGCGGCGAGATCACCGCCAGGGTCGCCGCCGAGATCCCGCTGGCGCGCGCCGCCGAGGCGATGCGCCTGGCCGAGTCCGGCACGGTCGCCGGGAAGGTCGTCCTCGTCCCGTGAACGGGCCGCCGGGCCCTTCAGGAGAAGGGGAGCCTGTCCGGCTGGCAGATCGTGCCGGGCGGCGGGAGCGTGCCGTCGATGAAGTAGCGGCTCTCATGGGTGTTGATGCAGGTGCTGGCGTTGTTGAAGAGTGCGGTGTGGCCGTACCCGTTGTTCGTGAGCAGGCGGGCGTTCGCCAGTTCGCCGGCCATCGTCTGGGCGTCCGAGTGGGGCGTCGAGGGGTCGTACGTGGTGCCGATCACGAGGACGGGGTGCGCCGTCGGCTTGTCCCACGGGCCGTCGTACCGGTCGGCGGCCTGCGCCGGCCAGGTGGCACACGGCTCCCCGGACCAGGTCCAGTAGCGTCCGGCGTCGCCGGCACGCCGAGCGCTCTCCTCCTCCAGGCCGTGGTAGACGGCGGGGTCGCGCGGGTTGGGGCTGTCGCCGCACCACACGGCCCCCGCCTGCTCCTCGCCCAGGTACGGACTCGGGTTCGCGACCGGGGGCGGTGGCGGGTACTGGGCGGGCTTCGGGGTGCGACCCTGCCAGAGTTCCTGGAGCCGGGCGGCGAGATCGGTCCAGCCGGGACGGACGATGTACATACTGCTGATCGTGTCGGCGACCGTCGCGGCGTACGTCCACGGCCCCACCGGGTGCTCGCGCAGCCTCTGCATCAGCCGGTCGAACTTGTCGCGGGTCGCTTCCGGGCTGCCGGCCGAGAAGGCGCAGCGGGCGGTGGTGGCGGATCCGCACAGGGTGAGGAACCGGTCCAGGGTGGCCGCCGCGGTGCGGTCCGAGCCCATGCGCAGGAGGGTCGTGGTCCGGGGCTCGGCCTGCGAGGCGTTGTTCGTCCACGCCTGCGGGTCGATGTTGCTGTCGAGGACCATGGCGCGGACCCTGCCGGGGAAGAGGTTGGCGTAGGTGGCACCCAGGATGGTCCCGTAGGAGACACCGAGGTAGTTGAGCTGCGACTCCCCCACCGCCCGGCGCAGCAGGTCCAGGTCCTTGGCGGTGTCGGCGGTCGACACGTGGCGCAGGAGGTCGGGGTCGCGCTTCTCGCACAGGCGGCCCAGGGTCTCGTAGGCGTCGATCCAGGTCGTGCGCTCCTTCTCGCCCACCGGGAAGCCGACCGGTTTGCCCGCACCCCACTTCGCGGCCTCCTCGGGACTGTCGAAGCAGTTCACCGCGGTGCTGTTGCCGATGCCCCGGGGGTCCCAGCTGACGATGTCGAAGCGTTCCCGCAGGTCCTTGGGGAAGGAGTCGTAGTTCTGCGGCACCTGCACCGTTCCGGGGCCGCCGGGGCCACCGGGGTTGACGAACAGCGTGCCCAGGCGCTTCCCGGGGTCGCCCGCCCTGCGCCGTACGACCGCCAGATCGATGGCGCGGCCCGCCGGGTCGGCGTGGTCCAGCGGCACCTCGGCGGTGGCGCAGTCGTACGGGCTGCCGGGCTTGCAGGGTTTCCAGTCCAGCCGCGGTACGGTCGCCGACGGCGAGGGATCGGCCCGGGCCGGGGCGGGCGCCGCCGGGGCGAGCGCCTCCGCGGCCAGTCCCGGCGCGGTGAGCAGCGACGAGCAGATCGCCGCTGCGGCCACGACTGCCGCACAGCGGCGGCGGCCCGACAGCGGTCCGGATCCGGGCATGCCCGCCTCCTCCGTCGCGTCGACGGCGTGGCGCGGCAGCCCATGCCGTCGCTTCGGTACACCTCTGACTCAACGAAACCGCGATTCCGCGGCGCGCGCGAGCCGGACCCGCCCCGATACGGGCCGTGGGCGTCCGCAGGGGGGCGGATCGGCGAGCCGCGCGCTATCCTCCGCGGCATGATTGACATGGACATGCACTTACGGCGATCGCGCGGGCGTCGGCGGACCGGCCGGCGCTCCCTGGTGTTCCTCCTCCTGCTGGCCCTCCTCGGCACGGCGACCACGACGGCCGCCGCGCCCCGGTCCGGGGCCCCCGCCACGGCCGCCACGGCCGCCGCCGGGACCACCAGAACCGCGGCAACCGGGGCATCCGACGCCGCGACCGCCCGCTGGGGCGACCGGAGGCTCGACGAGGTCTCCTTCCTGGCCACCCACAACGCCTTCACCAACTACGAGGACTCCCGCTGGAGTTCGGTGAACCAGGCCGAGTCCGTGCGCGCCCAGCTCGAGGGCGGCGTCCGCGGCCTGAGCCTGGACACGCACTGGTACGAACGCAGCACCTGGCTCTGCGTCATCAGCTTCGGCAGCGACTGCTACCCCAGCGACGTGTACCTGTGCCACGGCGAATGCAAGACCTTCGCCGGTGCCACGTACGCCCTCCCCCGGCAGTCCTTCCACGGCACGATGCAGACCGTCGTGGACTTCCTCGCCGCCCATCCCCAGGAGGTCGTGACCGTCTTCCTCGAGGACTACGTCGGCGCCGACCAGTTGCAGTCGTCCCTCGGACGGGTCAGGGGCCTGCAGGACATGGTGTTCCGGGCCGACCAGTGGGGCGTCCGGCAGCACGGCTGGCCGAAGGTGGCCGACCTCGTCACCTCGGGCAAGCGCCTGCTGATCTTCTCCGACCGGTCCGACCGGGAGCACCTGGGCGTCATGTACGACCGGTCCTGGACGGTGAGCAACTTCTGGAGCCTCGGGGACCTGGGCAACGACCTCTCGTGCGTCAGCCGCTGGTCCGACGTGCCTCTGGACCGCCAGGAGCCCGGATTCCGGCGCCTGTTCACGATGAGCCACCACCGCAACGTGCCCACCGTCCTCACCGCGGCCCTGGACAACGGAAACAAACTGAGGAGCCGTATCGCCGAACAGTGCCGTCCGGCGGCCGGAGGGCGCGATCCGAACTTCGTCTCCGTGGACTTCCACCGCCTCTCGGACGGAAGCGGCCACACCCCCGCCTCGATCGTCGCGGAGCTCGACGCACGCCCCTGAGACGCCGCGCCCCGCACCGGACGGCCTTCGGCCGCTCCCTATGCGTCCGGCCCCGGTGCGGGCCTCGGAGCACGGTCCGCCCACTCCGGCGGGGCGGCGGCCGTCGACGTGGAGACCCGCGGCAGGGCGTACGGATGCTTCTCGGCCAGCCAGGCGACCAGCTGTTCGCGCACCGCACAGCGGGCGGTCCACAGGTCGTCCGGATCCTTCGCGGTGACGATCGCCCGCACCACGATCGTGGTGGCGGTCGTGTCGGTGACCGCCAGGTCCCAGCCGCGGCCGTCCCACGCCTCGCAGCCGTCCAGGACCTCCTTGAGCTTCTCGCGCATCAGCGCGACGGGGGCGGTGTGGTCGCAGTGGAGGAACACCGTGCCGGTCATCTGGATCCCGCCGCGCGACCAGTTCTCGAAGGGCCGCCCGGTGAAATACGAGACGGGCATGGTGATCCGGCGCTCGTCCCAGGTGCGCACGGCCAGGAAGGTGAGCGTGACCTCCTCGACCACACCCCACTCGCCGGCGACGACGACGGTGTCGCCGATGCGCACCATGTCGCCGAAGGCGATCTGGAAGCCGGCGAAGAGGTTGCCGAGGGTGGACTGGGCCGCCACGCCGGCGACGATGCCGATGATGCCGGCCGAGGCCAGGAGCGAGGTGCCGACGGCGCGGAGGTCGGGGAAGGTCAGCAGCATCGCGGCGGCGGCCACCACGGCGACCACGGCGGTGACGATCCTCATGATGAGCGTCACCTGGGTGCGCACCCGGCGGAGCCGGGAGGGGTCACGGGTGCCGAGCGCGTAGCGGGCGTACGAGGACTCGACCACGGCGGAGGTGACGAGGACGACGCACCACGCACTCGCCCCGATCAGTACGAGCGTCAGGATCCGGCCCACGGCCGCCTCGTGTTCCTGCAGCGGCCGCCACTCGATCTGCCGGTACGACCCGCGCAGCACCGCGGTGAACAGCAGCACCCGGACCGACGTACGGCAGCGGCGCAGCATGTCCCAGAGCGGTGTCTCGGGATGGCGGGCGGCGGCCCGCCGCAGCAGCAGGTCGGTGAGCCGGCCCGCGACGAGGGTGAGCACGATCGAGCCGCCGATGACGGCCGTCAGTCGCAGAAGGGTGTCCATGACTCCTCTGTGATGGGTCTGGGGATCGGGTTCGGGCGGGGTGCGTGCGCGTCCGTTGCGTGTGGGTGGGTACACGCCCATCACCACATGGCGGGACCTGATAGCCGAGGACGAGGTGAGTGCGCGTGCAGACCAGCGGACCGGACATCGACGAGCGCACACCGGGCGCACCGGGGCCGGGCTTCGCCCAGCGCCGTCGGCTCTTCCTGCGCGACGCCCGCCGGCAGGTCTCGCTGGGGCGCACGTTCGCCCGTGAGGCGCTGGAGGACTGGGGGTGGGACGGTCGGGAGACGGCGCAGGACGCGCTCCTGGTCGTCTCGGAACTCGTCACCAACGCCAACCTGCACGCCGGCGGCTGCCACGAGCTCGCGCTCCGTGCCGGGGACGTGTTCCGCGTCGAGGTGTACGACGGCGTCGGAGACCTGCGGCGGCTCGCGCGCGCCTCCCGTCCCGGCGGCCCGGGCGTCCGCGGTGCCGCGGGCGTACCGGGTGTTCCGGGCGGGCACGGTCTGCGCCTCGTGCGCAGGCTCGCGGACCGCTGGGGCGCCGAGGTCGTCGCGCACGGCAAGGTGGTCTGGGCCGAGATCGACGCCGAGCGCCTGCTGACCGGCCGCCCCGGGCTCGGGTGAACCGGTCCGGCCGGGCCGGGGGCACCCGCCCCGGGTCAGTCGTGCAGCAGCTCTTCGCGCAGGCTGCCCAGCGTGCGGGTGAGCAGGCGGGAGACCTGCATCTGGGAGAGGCCGATCTCCTCGCCGATCTCCGCCTGGGTCATCTCCTGGCCGAAGCGCAGCTCGAGGATGTGGGAGCAGCGTTCGTCCAGGTCGGCGAGGAGGGGCGCCAGGGCGTGCCGGTCCTCGACCGCTTCCAGCGCGGGGTCGACCTCGCCCAGGGTCTCGCCGAGGGTCCGCGCGGCCCGGACGGCCGTGGGCCCCTGGGCGGAGCCGGTGGCGGTCTCCTGGGGCACGTCGAGGGACTGGGTGGAGTAGCCGTTGGCGGCGACCAGGCCCTGGCGGACCTCGTCCTCCGTGAGGCCCAGCCGCTCGGCGAGTTCCGCGGCGGTCGGCGCGTGGTCCGTCTCGGAGGTCAGTTCCTCCGTGGCCTTCGCCAGCTCGAGGCGCAGCTCCTGCAGGCGGCGCGGAACGCGTACGGCCCAGGTCGTGTCGCGGAAGTGGCGTTTGATCTCGCCCGTGATGTAGGGCAGGGCGAGCGTGGAGAGCTGCGTGTTCCGCTCGGGGTCGTAGCGGTCGATGGCCTTGATCAGGCCGATGACGCCGACCTGGACGATGTCCTCGTTCTCGGGTCCGCCGGGGCGGTCGCGGAACGGGCGGGCGGCGAACTGCACCAGTGAGATGTTCATCTCGATGAGGGTGTTGCGCACGTACTGGTACGCGCGGGTGCCCTCTTCGAGGCTCTGGAGCCGTTCGAAGAAGACATGGGTCAGCTCTCGGGCATCGCGGGTCGACAGCTCCCGTGGGCAGGGCACGTCCGGCAGGCCGCTGAGGCCGCCTGCGTCTGTGTCTGCGTCAGCGGTGCCACCGGTGGGGGTGGCCGTCGTCGGGATCGTCGTCGGGGTCATGGCCTCGGCCGTGGCCGTGAAGGTCATCGTCTTCGCTCCTTGGGCACGTGTGCTTGCGGTGCGTTGCTCGACAGCTCGGGTCGTGCGGAAGTCCGCTTCCGCTTCCCCTGCACCATGTCGGGGCCTGGGACAGACGTCAAGTAATACCGGAAAACTTGTTCTGGAATTGCCTTTCGTGAGTTATCCCTCAAGAATGACGGTGTGGAGAGCGAGCACACAGGTCATCGCCGGAGCAACTGGACCTTCCTGACGAACCACGCCCGGGTTCTGATCGCCATCGCGCGTGACCCGGGCATCCGTCTGCGCGACATCGCGGTGGACTGCGGTCTGACCGAGCGCACCGTACAGGCGATCGTCACGGACCTGCAGGCGGACGGGTACCTCACCAGAACCCGGGACGGCCGGCGCAACCGGTACGTCGTCGCCCCGGGCGCACGCTTCCGCCACCCGGCGGAGGCCGGTCACGAGATCGCCGGCCTGCTGGCCTATCTCGCCGGCCCGCTGACCTCGCCGACGGCGCCCGCCGATGAGGTGGCGAACGACACAGCCGGCGGCAGCGAGCCCCACGCGACCGTCTAGGGGGTGTCCGCAAAGTAGCGCCGGCGCCCGGAGGGCGTGGCCCGCGGCGTCCGGCGCGGTGCATCGCAAGGCGGAGAGGCGCAGCTCGTAC
>NZ_JBSGXU010000248.1:0-10408 GCF_053610205.1 Streptomyces sp. NPDC054932
GTCCCCGCGTGAGCAGCGCGGGGACGGCCCGTTTTCCATGTCCGCCCTCGCCGGCCGCCGGGAACGGCAGAAGCCCTGCCGGAGAATCCGGCAGGGCTTCCGTGGACGGAGATCCGTCAGGGTTCTATGAGGTACGCCTTGTCCCAGTTGTCCGAGATGAGCGCGGTCATCGACGGGAGGAACCCGTGGCCGACCCGCTGGACGCCCCCGATGTCGCCGAAGTAGATGTCGCCGTCATCCGACAGGAGGACCGTGGTGTCACCGAAAGCCATTCCGACAGGGAGCAATCCCTTGCCGACGATCTTCGCGTAGTACCCGATGCGGATGATGTGCTCGTTCAGGGCGCCCTCGATACTGATCTCCAGTTCCGTCTCGGATCTGCCCCGGTACAGCCACGAGATGGTGATCTCTCGATAGTCTTCCAGGAAGTCGAGCAGGCGGGGAGTGACCTCGTAACCCTCTTCCCGGTACTGGTCGCAGATCGTCTCGACGTCGAGGTCCCCGTACTCCACGGCCGTCGCCCGGGGAAGGGCTTCTACTACCGCGTCCAGGTTTGGACGCTCGTTCTCGATGCTCATCCGGTAAGTACGTTCCTCACTACTGAGAAGATCCATGTCGTGCAATTTTCACATGCGCCGAACCTTTTTCCCTTGGTGTTTACGGTGACTATGTCCAGGTTCTTCAGTTTCGCTCCGTCGTTGAGGGCATTGGTGCACATGCGTGCCTCCGCGCAAACCTCTGGCGGTCGCCCCTTGGGGTGCTGGGAAGTCCTCGGGAGAAGCTTCCGCACGCCCGGGTGAAGGTTGTCCGGAGAGCCGCTTGCGCCGAGATACGTCTTGCCGGTGGTGGAGTCCCGACCAACGCTGAAAGCGCCGGGCGCGTGACTTCGCTCCCCTCTGGCATGCTCGGCCAGCATCTCGGTTATGTGATCCTTTCCAATGTCCATCAGTTCTTTCTTGAGTTCGTCGTTCGGTCCCTTCTTCGGGGCGTTCTGCTGCTGTTTCGGCGGTTTCTGATTGGCCTTCGGGGCCTTCTTCGCGGCCGCCTGCTGCTTGGGCGCCGCCTTTGCCTGCGGCTTCTTGGCGACCTGCTTCGCCGCCTGCTTCTTGGCCGCCTGCTTGGCGGCTTCCTTCGCCGCCTGCTTCTTGGCGGCTTCCAGTGCCACCTTCTTCGCAGCCTCGATCGCTGCCTTCTTCGCTGCTTCCTCCGCGGCCTTCTTGGCGGCTTCGGCGGCAGCCTTCTTGGCGGCTTCGATAGCGAGACGCTTCGCGAGCTCGGCTGCTGCCCTCTTGGCGGCCTCGATCGCGGCGCGGCGGGCGATCTCCATCGCGATGCGCTGGGCGGCGATGCGGATGGCTATGCCGACGAGGATAGGGATGATCTTGCCGTCGGGGTCCGAGATGGACACCGGGTTGTTGTTCGCGTACGCGTACCCGTTCATCTGCTGCGGGTCGTCGATGTCGATCAACGGGTCGACCGACAGGAAGCGCCCGGTGGCCGGCTCGTAGGAGCGGACACCCAGCTGGGTCAGACCGGTGGAGGCGTCGACCGTGCCGCCGACGAAGCCCTTCTGGTCCGGCCAGGCCTGCGGCGCGGCCCCCCGCGTCTCACCGTAGGGGGTCATGTCCCGCCGGGTGGCGGTCATCGAACCCGCGGCCTCCACCGAGATGGTCGCCGTGTTGTGGTGGTCGGCGGAAAGGTAGGAGACCTTCCCGTCTGAGGAGCGGACGGCAACCGTCGAGCCGCTGAACCCGTACCCGCGGGTGGCCTTCGTGCTCCCGTCCGGAGCCAGGGCCACCTCGGTGGCGCCCAGGTAGAGCGTGGTGCCCGAAGGGTCCTTGCGCAGCAGGCGGTTGCCCTCGGCGTCGTAGACGTACTCGGTGACCTTGGTGCCCTCGGTGACCTTGGTGAGCTGTCCCTCGGTGTCCCACTCCAGCTTCTGCTCGGCGTTCCCGATCTTGCGGAGGGTGGTGTTGCCGGTGGCGTCGTACGCGTAGGAGTCCTTGCGGGCCCCGCTGGGTTCGACGACGTCGACGCCGCTCAGGGCGTGCGGCTGGTTGCCCTTGGCAGCCGGGTAGGTGTAGGTGCGGCGGGTCTCGCCGTTGCCCACGTCGTGCTTGGTCTCGCTGGTGCGGTTGCCCGTCGGATCGAACGTGTACGAGTGCCAGTACGGCGACACGCCGCCGACGGTGGCCGCGGACGGTCCGCCCGCGCAGGTCGTCTTCGCGGTCCAGCCCTCGGTCATACGACGCAGGTAGTCGTACGAGAAGCACTGCGTGTCGCGGGTCGTCTTCTCCCGCAGTTCGCTGAGGGACGTGATGTTGCCCGCGGGGTCGTAGGTGTAGTCGACCTCGGACAGCGCGGACGGTGAGACCTCACGGTCCGCGAACGACTTGGTGACCCGGCGGGTCGAGTCGTCCAGGTAGTTGGTGTGGATCATGCGCTTGCCCTTGGAGCCCTGCATGTACTGCATGAGCTCGCCGAAGGGGGTGTAGCGGCTGCTGCTGACGTACTCGGCCGCGCCCTTGAGGGTGCTGGGCACCCCTGCGGCGTTGTAGCCGAAGTCCACCTTCTCCGCGGCGAGTCCACCCACGGCGGGCAGGTGCGCGGAGGCAGGCTTGCCGACGCTGTCGTAGTCGACCTTGGATTCGTAGCTTCCGGAGAGCTTGCCCAGCCCGTCCGGCACCGTGGTCCTGGATCCGGTTGCAGTTCCGCTGCCGTCGTAGCCGAGGACCGAAGTGGTGTACGCCTTGCCGTCGACGTAGCGGGTCGAGGACGTCGGTCGACCCTTGGAGAGGGTGTCGTAGGTCCACTCGGAGAGCTTCGGTCCCGCAGGTCCCCCGTCGCGCACCGCGAGACGGCGGCCGAGCTTGTCGTACGAGGCGTGAACGGTCCTGCCGCGGGCGTCGGTCGTCGAGACGGGCTGGTCACCGTCGTCGAAGGTGTAGGTGGTGACGCCGCGATCGGGGTCGGTCTCCTTGGTCTTGCGACCGCGCAGGTCGTATTCGTGCGTCCAGGTGTTGCCGACCGGGTCGACGACCTTGAGCAGCTCACCACCGGGGCCGTGCTCGTAACGGGTGCTGTCGTACGCGCCGCCGGCCTCACGGCCCTTGTACTGGCGCAGTTCGACGGTGTTGCCGCGGGCATCGCCGATGGTGGTGGTGACGGTCGCGCCCTGGGGCGGGACGACGTGCTGACGGTCACCGCCGTAGACGGTCGTGCTGCGCCACTTCTCCGTGCCGAGGCTGTAGAACAGCTCGGCGGTCTTGCGCCCGGCACCGTCGTACAGGTATCCGGTCTGGCGGATGATCTGGTTGTCCGGGACGGAGACCAGGCTGGTGGCCGGGTTGCTCTTCTCCAGGTAGGGACCCGATGCCTTGACCTGCAGGCCACGGGAGTCGTACACCGTGTCGGTGACGACGCGGCCGGAGCGCGCCTCGTCGTTCTGGTTGAGATCGGCGCGCGTGGCCTGGGTCTGACGCGGGCGCATCAGACCGTCGTACAGCTCGTGGCTGACGGTGTACGTGTCGTCCGCGAGGCGGGTGCGGGTGGTGACGGCGGAGGGGCCGTCCTTGCGCGTCAGGTACGAGACCTCGACGTCGGGATTCTGGTCCCGGGTCCGTCCCGCCGACCAGCCCTTCGTCAGGCGGCCGAGGGCGTCGTACTCGGACTCCTCGCGGCGGCCGTCGGCGTCGATCTCGGTCAGGGTCCGGCCCCGGGTGGGGTCGATGATCTCGGTCTCGGTGTGCCCGAGCGCGTTGGTCGTGACCACCTGGTGCGGCATCTCGCCGGTGGCCGGGGTGTACGCGGTGCCGGACGTGTTGCCCAGGACGTCCGTGGTCTCCACGGAGCGGCCGTACTGGTCGAACTTCTCCGTTCCGGTGACCACGTAGCGCGGCTGTCCGCCGACGTACTCGGCCAGCTCCTCCGCGGCCGTGGCCTCGCCGCGCTCCGGAGTTCCGCCGAAGCCCTTGCCGTCGTAGTGGGTGCGCTCGTCGGAGACGACGTGCGCGGGCCGCTGGACGGTGGCGCCGCAGGCGACCGAGACGGTCTCCTGACGGGAGACCAGGTCGAGCAGGTGCTTGCCCGCGTTGCGGGCGTACTCGGTGCGGACGCAGCGGTCGTCGCCGGCGGTGGAGGTGTCGCCGAGGTCGTTGACCTTGGTGATCAGGCCGTGCTCGTCGTAGGTCTTCTCCACCGCGGTGCGCCGGAGACCACCCTCGACGGCGGTGCGGGTGCGCTCCGCACCGTTGTTGAACCGGTGCGCGGTCAGCGCAGTCGTGCCGGTGCGGTTGCGCGTCGCGGTCGCGGCGCTGATGAACGGCTCGTACGAGGTCGCCGCGATCAGCGGGCCGCCGTCACCGTTGTAGCTGAGGGTCTCCCGGGTACCACCGGCCTGCGAGAGGTGGTCGGTGATCTGGTTGCCCTCGGAGTCGGCGACCTTGACGCTGCGCGAGCCGCCGGAAGCGGTGCGGTCGCCGTCCAGGCCCCGGAAGTAGACGTTCTCCGAACGCGTGCGCTGGTCGGCGCCGTCGCCGGTGCGGGTGATGACCTTGCCGTAGCCGCGCCACTGGTTCCAGGTGCGCTCGGTGTCGCGGAGGAACTCGGAGGTGTCGTACGCCCAGGCCGGGGCACCGGAGTACTCGTACCGGGTGACGGTCGAGGGGGATCCGCCGACGAGGTCGTTCTCGACGACCTGGGTGGCGACGTACTTGTGGAAGTAGTCCTTGTACGGCTTGGGACGCCCGTCCGGGCCGATGGGCTGCCCGGGAGCGGACCAGTTGACCGGATAGCAGCGCAGGGTGTTGTCGGCGTCCGAGGCCGGCAGGACGCCGTCGCGGTTGCACTCGGGAGCGGAGTAGGTGACGCCGATCAGACCACCGGATTCGGTGCTGATGGCGTTGATCCGGTAGCGGATGAAGGGCGGCAGGCCCTCGAGGCCGTCGACGCGGTTGGCCAGCTGCTGGCCGGAGAAGGTGATCTCCGGCGTGCTGAGCTCACCGTTGGTCTTGCCGGTGTGCTTGACCGAGGCCAGCCACAGGCCGTTGCTGGTGCCGTCGCCGGTCTGGGGGAAGGAGTGCGTCAGGTCCCAGCGGTCGACGTCCTTGTACGCGCCCCGGGTCAGCACCTGGGTGGTGATGGCCGAGAACCGCTTGCGGGTCCAGAAGGTGGGGGAGTGCTGGTTCTTGCACTCCTTGCCGGGGGCGCAGAACTGGTCGACGGGGACGTCGGGCCAGTTCTTGGCGTTGTCCTTGTTGAACTTGGCGTCCGAGCAGTCCGCGCCCGGCAGGCAGCGCTCGGCGGTGTCGATCAGGACCTTGGCCGGGGCCTTGGTGCCGTACTCGGCGCCGGTCCGCAGGCCGTACTCGACGCGGCTGAGGTGGCCGCCCCGGGTGTACTCGACGCCCTGGAGCTTCTTGTCCGCGCCGTAGCGGTTGGTCTCCTTGGCGTAGTAGTAGACCATGGCGTTCCCCTGCACGTCGGAGACGTGGTCGAGGTTGTAGCGCCAGGCGCGCTGCTTGCCGCCGTCCTTGCCGTACAGCGGGACGGTGAAGGCGGAGTTGGTCTCCTGCTCGCCGGCCTTCCAGTTGCCCGGCCGGTTGAGACCGAAGGTGAAGACCGTGCCGGAGACCGTGGTCAGGCGGAAGTAGCCGCCCTCGGCGTCCCCGTTGACGGCACCGGTGAGGTACTCGATCCTGGAGCCGTCGTCCTTGACGCCCTTCCAGGTGCCGGTGGCGTCATCCCTGACCAGCTCGGTGCCCGAGCCGTTGAGGGACAGCATGGCGTTCTCGGAGGCGAAGCACAGGTCGCCCTTGCCGTCCTTGTAGTTCACTCCGGAGCCGGGGACGTCCGAGCAGGGCTGGAAGCGGCGCTCGATGAAACCGCCGGAGGTGAGCTCGAACCCGTCGCCCGCTTGCGAGGGCTGGGTGTTGCTGGCGGCCATGCGGCCGTCCACGCTCTGCGCGGAGTAGTTCAGCCCGAGCT
The DNA here is from genome assembly GCF_053610205.1 of Streptomyces sp. NPDC054932. NCBI lineage: Bacteria > Bacillati > Actinomycetota > Actinomycetes > Kitasatosporales > Streptomycetaceae > Streptomyces > Streptomyces sp. NPDC054932. The sequence goes on from NZ_JBSGXU010000248.1 coordinate 5,986, forward strand.
CGGGAGAGAGATCTCCGGGAGCCTCCGGGGTGGACATGGGGTAGGTCCAGTTGAAGTCACCGGAGGCCCCGCCCGACTGCCAGCTCGACGTGGGGGCGAGGGGCGTCGCCTTGAAGTCTCCGCCGGTGCCGGAGGCACCCGCCTCGGCGGCGAGGGCCATCGGAGCCGCCGCGGCGGCGCTCCTCGCGGAAAGCGCCTGCGGTGACGTGGTACCGGTACCGGTACCGGCCAGGGCGATACGGGCGGTCAGCGTCTTGTTCTTGACGTCATTTCCGCTGTCGACCGGGGTACCGGTCTTGCACTCGGCCTTCTCCGGCGTCGTCAGCACACAGGCCGGGTATTGCACCACGCGCATGCGGCCCGCGAAATTCGCGCCGAAGGCTCCGGCGAACGCGGAGTAGTCGACGTCCAGTTCGACCTTGCCGGCCGAAGGCGCGCCCGCGCCCGGTTCCACGGCCATCAGCACACCGTTGATGCCGGCCTTCTCCGCGTGGGCCTGGTTCTTGACCGAGACCTTCACATTGGCCGGGGCGGCCGGAGCGGCGGCAGCTCCCGCCCGGGTGAACGGGACCGACGTTGAACGGATTCCGACGGGAAGGCCGCCGACGTCACTGCGGGGGGCGGGAGAAGATGCCTTCGCGCGCGCAGCCACGGTGGAACCGGGCTCCAGGAGCGCTTCGCCGCCCTTGGGCCAGGCGACCTTGGGAGCCTTCTTCTGGGCGTTCTGGGCTGCTTCGTTCTTCGGCGCGGACTTCACCGGGACCGAGGTGCCGGTGAGTGCCGGCTCGGTCTGGGTGCCGCGGACCTTGAACTTCTCGGCGGCCTGCGCGGTGCTCACGCCCGCCGAGAGCAGCAGGGCGGAGCTGACAGTGATGGCTATGGTCTGGGCGGAACGGCGAATGTATTTGGGCCAGTTCCATACATTGTCGGAGCTCCAATGGGGCTTGGTTCTCCGGGGTACTTGCGACGGACTCACGCAGTTCCTCTATGCAGAATGAGGAGCGTTGACGATCAACGCGCCTATCACGCACACAGTAAACGATCAATCCTGTCACGGTCATGTATAGGTCAAGATAGTCAATAGTGGAACCGGACGAACCCCTTCCGATCGGCCTCTAAACCCAGGGGAAGGTCAAGGATGAGTATAAGTATGATCTAGTTCCGTAAGGTTCTGGGTGTGTGTGATCTTCGGCTCGCCTCCGGTCACCCGCCCGCTAGGACGCGGAGCCCCCGAACTCTTCACGTGCGCCGCCGACGAGGCGGTCGCCCAATCCGATCGCCGTCACCCTTGGATGGTTTCGCCATGCACTCCGCCCCTCCCTCGAGGAGCTCACGACGACCACAGGCCTGGCCGAAGGCCTTGGCCGTGCTCGCGCTCACCGGTCTGTGCGTCAGCCTGACGCCCGCCCACGCGACTTCCGTCCCCACAGCCCTGCCGACCGCGGACGCGAAGGGTGTGACGCCGGAACAGAAGGCGCAGAACAGCGCACGTTCCAGCGGACAGCCGGTGGAGATCCTGGAGAAGCGGACCGAGGACACCCGCACGCTCGCGAACCCCTCGGGCACCTTCACCCTGGAACGCCACACCAGCCCCAAGTGGGCCAAAAAGGCCGGCAAGTGGGTCGATCTCGACGCCTCCCTCCAGGTCTCGGCCAAGGGAGTCCTGACGCCGAAGGCCTCGCTCCTTCCCCTCTCACTGTCCGGCGGCGGAACGGGCCCCCTGGTCACCCTGAGGGACGGGGACAAAGAGGTGTCCCTGACCTGGCCCCAGGCTCTGCCGAAGCCGCGCATCAGCGGCGACACCGCGACCTACCCCGAGGTGCTCCCGGGAGTGGACCTGAAGGTCCGCGCCGGCATCGAGGGCTTCTCCCAGGTCCTCGAGGTCAAGTCGGCCGAGGCGGCGGCGAATCCGAAGCTCGCCGAGATCGGCTTCGGACTCAACACCAAGAACCTCGCCGTGGCCGCCGACGGACACGGAAACCTGACAGCCAAGGACACGGCCGGGCGGATCGTCTTCGGCGGGCCGACCCCCACCATGTGGGAATCGACGCCGACCACCGGGCAGCAGAAGGTCGCCTCGCTGGCCCGGAGCGCCCCCGCGGCCAAGGACGGCAACGCCCCCGCGGCCAAGGACGGCAGCGCCTCCACCGCGTGGGAGCCGGGTCTGAACGCGAAGCAGGCCCCGATGGCCACGAAGGTGGACGGCACCACCCTGAAGGTGGTCCCGGACCAGAAGATCCTCAAGGGCAAGGACACCGTCTTCCCGGTCTTCATCGACCCGTGGATGAGCGGTGGCCGGATCGCCTGGACCCGGGTGTACAAGAAGTTCCAGGACACCGCGTACTGGAACAAGAACGAACTGGCCCGGGTCGGCTACGAGAACGAGTCCAACGGCCTCTCCCGGTCGCTGTACCGGATGGACACGGCCGGGTTCGCCGGCAAGAACGTGATCCGGGGCACGTTCTCCACCCAGCTCGAATGGTCCTGGTCCTGTGAGGCCCGACCGGTGCAGCTCTGGTTCACCGGAGCGATCAACTCCGGCACCACCTGGCGCAACCAGCCGGGCTGGACCCAGCACCTGGCCACGGTGAACACGGCCAAGGGGTGGGGCGCCAACTGCCCGGCCGGCGGCGTGGAGTTCGACGTCACCAACAAGATGAAGGAAGTGGCTGCGGCCGGCTGGTCCGACATCACGCTGGGTCTGAAGGCGGAGAACGAGTCCGACACCTACGCCTGGAAGAAGTTCCTCAACAGCGCCACCCTCTCCATCGAGTACAACCAGACGCCGAGCACCCCCGGCGAGCTGCAGATGACGCCGCAGCCCACCGCCCACGGCTACGTCGGCAAGACCAACCTGGCCACCGGCGTGCACGTGCGTGCCCGCATCTCTGACCCCGACAGCGGGAACGTGACCGCCCGCTTCCGCGTGCACTACGTGGACCGGGGCGGCTGGTTCAACGAAGCCACCGTCAACGTCCCCAGTGGCGGCATCGCCGACTTCCGCATCCCCGACACGTGGCTGCCCTGGGACGAGTCGTACGCCTGGGAAGTGCAGGCCGACGACGGTACGAGCGCGTCCGCATGGCAGGGCGGCGGCCGGTTCACCGTGAAGCGCACCACCCCCCCGGCCCCGAAGATCGAGATCGATCCCGTCAAGGGCATCGCCACCTTCACCGCGGAAGGCGCCACGGGCGGGGAGCACGTCCAGACCTACCGGTTCGGCATCAACACGGACCAGCCCACACGCCGGGTGGAGGCCTGGCACGGGCAGGCCACGGTGCTGCTGCCCAAGATGGGTGAGGGGCGCTACGAGATCAAGGCGTACGCCACCGACAAGGCGGGCAACGACTCCGAGGCCACGCTCAACAGCGGCATCCAGTGGGACGACAACAACACGGCCACTTCCCTCGCCGATGCCACCACCACCCAGGGCGGCAACATGGTGGCGGTCGTCGAGGGCCGCGTCTGGCACGGGTTCACCGGAGGAAGCGTCCAGGACACCACCTCCGAGGCCGGTGAGCTCCCGAACGTCGATCAGGTGGCCGGCATCGGCGCCGACAGCCAGCTCCACGTCCTGGCACTGGCCGACGGCAAGATCCACCACACCGTCCGGCTCCCCGCCGCCTGGCAGCGCTGGGGTGACGCCACCGCCGCCGCCGGCGGACTGCCCAGGGTGACGCAGATGGCTGCCGCCCAGGACGGCTGGAACATGGTCGTCGCCGCGGTCGCGGACGGCAAGGTCTACCTGGCGACCCGCTACCCCGATCGCTGGGACCCCTGGCGGCTCGTCCCGGGTACCCCCGCGAAGATCGACCAGATCACCCTCGCCTCGGTGAACAGCCGGCCGCACCTGGCCGTCCTCTCGCAGGGCATGGCCTATCACGGGTCCCAGAACAGCCCCGGAAACTGGTCCGCGTTCACACAGCTGCCCATCGCCAAGCCGCTGACCTCGATCGAGTCCTCGTCCTCCGCGGGCACCGGCGGGGAGTTCCAGCTCGGTGCCGCCTCCGAGGGCCGCATCCACCACACCACCCGCAAGGCCGACGGCAACTGGACCGCGTGGGGAGACGTGACCGCGGTCGTGGGCGACCCCGGTTACACCCGCAAGCTCCTCGCCACCCCGGTCGGGGACGGCTTCCGGCTGACCGCCATCGCCAACGGCACCATCAGCCAGACCACCCGCACGGGCAACGGCCACTGGAACGGCTGGAAGGACATCTACCAGCCGTAACGGCACCGCCGGACCGGCTCGCACGACAGCGGGGCCGTCTGCCTCACCCGACAGGTGAGGACAGACGGCCCCGCCGTGTTGTTCCGCCGCCCGCCGCCCGCCGCCCGCCGCCCGCCGCCCGGCCACGACTACGCGGTGCTCTCCCTCTCCGACCGGCTCAAGCCCTGGGAGGTCATCGCCCAACGGCTCGCC
>NZ_JBSGXU010000249.1:0-9991 GCF_053610205.1 Streptomyces sp. NPDC054932
GGCCTCTGCCCGCGGCCGGATCGGCCCTGATCCCGCAGACCCGCGTGCCGGGCCCGCAGGGGAGCCCCTGGTCACCGCGGAGTGCGGGAACGGCGCCTGCCCGCGGCCGGGTCGGCCCGATCCCGCAGACCCGGGTGCGCCCGCGGGGGAGCCGCCCCGTCACCGGGGAGCGTGGGAACGGCGCCTGCCCGCGGCCGGGTCGGCCCGATCCCGAGACCGGCCTGCCGGGCCTCCGGGAGAACTGACCGGCCATCCTGGAGTGCGGGAACGGTACCGGCCCCGCGGCCGGGTCGGCCCGGTCCTGCAGAGGCGTGCCGGGCCCGCAGGGGAGTTGCCGGGTTGCCGTGGAGCGGGGGAGAGCGGCGCCGCACGGAACCGGCCGCCGGGCTCACCGGAGTCGACCGCACGCCCTGCGGCGCCGGCCCGGCCGACAGGCCTGCCGCAGTGCCCGTACCGGGCCGCGGGGACGGTGGACCGGCGCCGGACGTACCGGGTGCGCCGAGGACCGTACCGCGGCCCGCGACCGGTGCGCCGAACGCCCCGTGCTACCGCACGGACAACCCCCGGCCGCCCGGGAATCCCCTGCGCGCGGCCCGGCCCCGGGTCACCGCTTCGGCCAGCCGATGTCCTCGTCGGGCTGCTCGTGCCGGAGGGGACCCGGGATCCGGCGGGCGGTGGCCGGGGCCGCGGTGTGTGCTGCGGGCGTCCAGGACGCGCGGGATGCGCACACCGATGGCCTCATCGTCGACTCCAGGTGGGCTGGACACGAAAGGAACAGGGCACCGGCCGCCGCAACGGACACCGGATTCTGGAGAGTCTGCCTCGCCGCGGTCGAGGACCGCTCGAGGAACGCAAGAGGCCCGCACGACCTCCGCACGACGTCCGCACGAGAGGGGCCCCGATCCGGTGGCAAAGGTTTGCCCGGCTGTTGCCCCGGACCCTACGCTCGGTGCCGCCCTGCGACAGATTCCTTGCCCACGACCCCCAAGGATCCCCATGCTGCGACAGCCCGCGTTCGGACACCGCCTGAGGAAGCTGCGGCTGGCCCGGGGCCTGTCGCAGACGGCGCTGGCCGGCGAGGGCATGTCCACCGGCTACCTCTCCCGCCTGGAGTCCGGGGCACGCCAGCCCACCGACCGCGCCGTGGGCTACCTGGCCGGCCGGCTCGGCCTGCAGAGAACCGACTTCGAGGAACCGGCGACCGGCTCCCTGGCCCACGCCCTGACCCTCGCGGCGTCCACCGGCGCCCCCGACGCCATCGTGGCCCTGCGCCAGGCCCTGGCCGCCGAGGACCACGAGAGCCCGGTACTGCGCTGGCAGGCACTGTGGCTCCTGGCCCGGGCCGCCCGCGTCCAGGGCGACCACACCACCGAACGCGAATGCCTCACCCGCCTCGTCGCGCTCGGCGAGGAAGTCGGCGTCGGTGAACTGCGCGTGCGCGGCCTGACCCGCCTCGCCCGCTGCCTGCGCTCCGTCGGAGAGATCACCCCGGCCCTCGACGCGGCCGTCGAGGCCCACCGGATCGCACTGCACGAAGAACTCGGCGTCGAGGACCGCGCCACCGCCCTGCTCGCACTCGTCTCCGTACAGGCCGAAGCGGGCCGGACCGGGGAGGCCCGGCTCCACGCCGACGAACTGACCGCCCTCGTCCAGGGCCGCAGCGACGCACTGTGGGCCGAGGCCATGTGGACCGCCGCCGCCGTCCGCATGCGCCAGGGCGACTACCCCGGCGCACAGACCTGCCTGGACGACGCCCTCGAACGGTTCGGCAGCCAGGAGGACCTGATCCTGTGGATCCGGCTGCGCCTGGCCGCCGGCCGCCTCCACCTGCAGAAGATGCCCGCCGACCCCGCACGGGCACAACACCGCGCCGAGGAGGCCGAAGCCGCCCTCGCCCTGGTCGGCACACCGGCCCTGCGGCAGGACCTCACCGCCCTCAAGGCCGACCTCGCCTTCGCCACCGGCCGCTACGACGACGCCCGCACCCTCCTGGGCGAACTGGCCGCCGACCGGCCCAGGATGACCTACCGCGGCCAGGTGCGCCTGGAGATCCTGCGCCACCAGCTGCTCATCCTCGGCGGCGACCCCTCCGGCGTCCAGGGCCTGCGCGCCCTGGCCCAGCAGGCCCAGGAGGACGCCAACATCGACCTCGCCGCCGAGATCTGGCGGGTCCTGGCCGACGCACTGACCCGGACCGGCCGCCCCGCCGGCGTCTGACCCCCCACCGGACACCCCCAGGCGGCGCCGGCCGCCGGCCGCCGGCCGACGGCCGACGGGCGCCCGGGTGGCGGGTGTTGAGGAAGCCTCGAGTCCCCTGGTGCAGGCTGGGCCGCACCCGCACACACGATCAGGGGAAAGGTGCCCGCCATGCCGTCGCAGCGCGTGCACACCAGCGAGCGGACGGCACCGGTCGCCGCCCCCGCCGGTGTGGTCTACGGACTGCTGGCCGACGCCGTGCGCTGGCCCCTCCTGCTGCCCTCGCCCGTCCACGTCGAGCGCATCGACTTCGACGGCGCCCGCGAACGGCTGCGGCTGTGGGACGTGACCGGCGACGAACGGGTCCGCTCCTTCCACCTCAACAGGACCCTGCACCCGCACTCGCGCACCGTCGAGTTCGAGCAGGAGGACACCGCCCGCCCGGGCGCGCCCACCACCGGCACATGGACCGTCGAGGAGAACGGCGACACCGGGTGCCTGGTGACCCTGCGCCAGGACCGCACCGCCCCGGCCCTGCCCGCCGCCGCGCCCGGCCGGACAGGGGAGAGCGGGCCCGCGGCCCGGCTCGCCGGCCTCACGGCGATCGCCGAGCGCTGGGAACACCTGGACCGCCTGCTGCTGTCCTTCGAGGACAGCGTCCACATCGACGGCCCCGCCGAACTCGTGTACGACTTCCTCCACCGCATCGGGGACTGGCCCCAGCGGGTCCCGCACGTGGAATCGGCCGCCGTGACCGAGGACGCGCCCGGCGTGCAGATCGCCGCCCTGGACACCTGCGCCACCCCCGACGGCCGGACCCTGGCCACCCGGGCGGTACGGCTGTGCTTCCCCGCGGCCGCACGGATCGTCTTCAAGGAACTGGTGACACCCCCGCCGATCGCCGCGCACACCGGCGAATGGTCCCTGTTCCCCGAGGGGGACGGCGTACGGGCCGTCTGCACCCAGCAGGTCCTGCTGCACGACGCCGTCCTGCACGCCCCCGGGGACGGGACCGGCGGCCCCGCCGAGACCCGCCGCTACGTACGGACGTGGCTGGGCCGGGCGGGCACCGAGACGCTGCGCCTGGCCGGATGGCGGGCCCGGACCGGTGTGCGCCGGCTGCGATGAGCACGGGAAGGAAACCTCCGATGCCGCCCACCCCCCACACCCCCCGCACCCCCCGCACCGCGCACCCCCTCCGGGGCGACAGGCCCGGCCCCCTCCGCGGTCCCGGGGCGCCGCTGTGGGTCCAGGGCCCCGACGGGCCCTGGGACGAGGCGGGGGAGCGGCTCGAGGACACGGGCCGGGCGGTCCTGTGCACCACCTGGGGCCAGTGGCTGACCGCCGTGCTGCTCGACCCGGCACTGCGCCCGCTGCTCGGGGAGGACTGGCCGCGCTTCCGGCAGACGCCGGCCGCGGCCGGGCGGATGCGGTTCGCGGTCTCGCGCTTCGTCCTGAAGCACGCCGCCGCCACCGCCCTCCAGGTGCCCGTGCACAGCGTGGAGCTGGGCCGCGGACCCGGCGGGCACCCCGTGCTGCGGGGGCCCGGCGCCGGCGCCGGCCTCGGCCTCGGCCTGGCGCACGCAGGCGAGCTGATCGTGGTCGGCGTCAGCCGCACCGGGCCGGTCGGCGTGGCCGCCCGGCCCGCCGACCACGCCACCGCCACCGGCACGGGCGGCGACACCGCCACCGGTGCCGGTCTGCCGGACGGCCACGCGTGCACGCGGGAGGAGGAGGCCGCACTGGCCGCGCTCCCCGGGGACGAACGCCGGGTACGGCTGCTGCGGCTGTGGACCCTGAAGGAGGCCTGCGCCCGGATGCTCGGCCCCGGGGAGCAGCCCCCCGGCCCCGCCACCGGCCCCGCCACCGGCCCCGCCCCCGGGTCCGGGGCCGGGTCCGCCGTCGGGTTCGCGTTCGACGGCCGGGGCCGGGTGACCGTGACGGGGGCGGCGGGCGCGCGGGCGGCGGCGGGGGAGTGGAGTTTCGCCTCCCACCTCGTCCTGGACCGCTACCTGGTCGGCGAGGCGCACCGGCCGCGTCCCTGACCGCCCCCGGGCCGGTGCAGGGGCAGGGGCAGGGGTCTCAGGCGGCGAACAGGTCGAACGTCGAGGTGTGCCGCGGTCCGGCGAGCACGTCGAGCTGCGGGTCGACGGCCAGCATGGCCTGGTGCAGGCGCTGCAGCTGCGGTGACGGCTCGACGCCGAGGTCCTCGATCAGCCGGCCCCGCAGCCTGCGGTACACGTCCAGGGCGGTGGCCTGCCGGCCCGACCGGTAGAGAGCGACCATCACCTGCGAGTGGAGCCCCTCGTGCTGGGGGTGGCGGGCGGTCAGCTCGGTGAGTTCGGCGATCAGTTCGGAGTGCCGGCCCAGCCGCAGGTCGGCGTCGATCCGCCGCTCCACGGTGACCAGGCGGCTCTCCTCCAGGCGCAGCACCTCGATGTCGAGGATCGGCCCGACCCGTACGTCCACCAGTGCCGGGCCCCGCCACAGGTCCAGGGCGGCCCGCAGGCGGTCGGCGCACACCCGGTCGTCACCGGACTCGAAGGCGCTCTGGCCCTCGCGGGCGAGGCGTTCGTAGTCGTGCACGTCGACGCTGTCCTCGGGCACCTGCAGCAGGTAGCCGCCGTGCCGGGTGGCCAGCACGTCCTTGGCGCCGCCCGGGGAACCGGGGCCCATCGCGGTGCCCAGCCGCCGGCGCAGCTGGAGGATGTACGTCTGGAGGGTGGTCAGCGCGCTCTGCGGCGGCTGGGTCCCCCAGATCTCCTCCATGAGCGTGGGAACGGGTATCACACGGCCGGGATACAGCGACAGGAGCGACAGCACCTGTCTCGGCTTTCCCGCGGTCGGAACAATGGATCCCCCGTTGACCTCGGCACTCAACGGACCCAGAACCTGAATCCTCACGGTCTCCCCTCCGTACTCCTCGAGCTCCCCCGGCACATTTCTGCCGCCGGTGGCGGAGGAACTGCCCCCGTGCCGCGCACGCTAGCCGCGGTGGATGTTTTCCATCTCTTTCCTCCACCGGGCTTCGAGCCGTTTTCGGTTACGGCCAGTCGATCAGGGCCGTTGCCGGGGCGGCGGCCGGCGCGGGCGCCGCGGCCGGCGCGACGGGCCAGTCGATGCCGGGAACGGCCTGGGCGGCACCGCCCGCGGCGAGCACGGCGGCGCAGGCCAGGGCGGCGGTGGCGACGAGGCGGGCGATGTTCCTCATGATGACTCCCTTGTGGCAACTGTTTGATCCGACTTGGCAACTCTTCTGCCAGGAAGACTGGCAACACCCGCTCGGGATTTGCTCGCCGATCGCTCGAGACAGCCTGGAGCCGCCCGCCGCAACCGCTTTGACCTGCAACGGAATTCGGGCGGAAGAAACCCGGCAGGCCGATACCGGCCCACTTCCCGGGCATTGCCGGGCGCGGCCGGGGGCCGGGAACTCGAGTTTCACCGGAGCGGGCCCGAACCGTCATTGCCAAAACTGCCAACCGCTGGGCAATGTGTTGCCAAGTCAATGGGCAATGCCTGGTACACGAGGGCCGTGAACGTCCCGCGGCCCCGACAGCGGGGGAGGCCCCTGGAATGAACGCGGACACGCACCACGGGGAACACCGGGAACACCGGGAACACGGGGAACACCGGGAACGTGCGGAATCCGGGGAACGCGGGGAGCGGACGGCCCACCTGAACACCGCGGGCACCGGCCGGATGCCGGACGCCGTGCACGCCGTCCTCGCCCGCTGCACCGCCCTCGACGACCGCCTGGGGACGGCCGCGCTGCAGGAGAGCCCCGGCGGCGTCCTGCGCACCCGGATCCACGGACGCATCGGCGCCCTGCTGGGCGTCCGGGCCGCCGACACCGTCCTGGCGGCCGGCGCGGCAGAACTGTTCGAGGCCTTCCTGCACGGCATCACCCTCGGCCCGCGCGACCGGATCTGGACCACACCCCACGAAAGCCTCGCGGGCCTCACCGCCCTGCACGCCCTGCGCGACCGCACCCGGTGCCGCCTGGAGGTCGTCCCGCTGCGCCCCGACGGGGACCTCGACCTGGACTGGATGCGCACCCGCCTCGACCAGGACGTCGCCCTCGTCTCCGCCGTCCACCTCTCCCCGGCCTGCGGAACCGTCAACCCGGTCGAGGCCATCGGCCGCCTCCTCGCCCCCCACCGGGCCCGCTACACCGTCGACGCCTCCCACTCCGCCGGCCTGCTCCCCCTCGACGCCACCCGCATCGGCTGCGACCTGCTCACCGCGGACGGCTGGAGGTTCCTGCGCGGCCCGCAGGGCACCGGCTTCGCCTACGTAGCCCCCGGCCCGGCAGACACCCCCGCACCCGCACCCGCACCCCCACCCGTACTCGCACCCGTACCGGTGTCCGTGCGCGCAGCGGCGCCCGAACCGGCCGCCGTCGCCGCCCTGGACGCCGCCCTGGCCCACCACGCCGCGGCCGCCCGCCTCCCGCACGAGGACCTCCTGCCCCGGCTGCGCGCCGCCGTCCGGCGCACCCCGGGAATGGAACTGCTCGCGGCCGGAAGCCGGCAGGCCGCCGTCCTGGCCTTCCGGCACGCCGAGATCCCCGCCGCGGCCATCCGCCGGGGCCTGGCCCGGCGCGGGGTCGTCCTGGGCAAGACCGTCGCGCACGAGACCCCCCTGCACCCGGCCGGCCTCGACGGCGAGCCCGCCCTGCGCGCGAGCGTCCACCACGACAACACCGCACAGGACATCGAACGCTTCGCGCAGGCCCTGGGGGAGGTCCTGCAGGAGGAACACCGCCGCGAACAGCACCGCCGCGAGCAGCACCGGCCGGAGGAACACCGGCCGGAGGGACCCCGTGCCGGCGCCGTTCCCCTCCGGGCGCCCGCCGCCGCGGGGGCGCGCGCCGCGGCCGGCGCAGGCCCGCCCGCCTCCCGCCCCGCGCACCCGGCGAGGCGGCGCGGCCACCTCACGCTGCACCGGGCGCCCTGAGACCCGCCATCTTCAGACCTGGAGGAGCCACATGACCATCAGCCAAGCACCACCCCTGCACGCCGCCGACCGCGCCGCGGAACTGGCCGCCATCAAGGCCGGTGCGGTGGCCGGCCCGGACGAACGCGCCACCGAACGCCAGCACGCCAAGGGCAAACTCACCGCCCGTGAACGGATCGGCCTGCTCCTGGACGAAGGATCGTTCCACGAGATCGAGGCCCTGCGCAGACACCGCGCCACCGGATTCGGCCTGGAGGGCAAGAAGCCCTACACCGACGGCGTGGTCACCGGCTGGGGAACCGTGGACGGCCGCACCGTCTTCGTCTTCGCGCACGACTTCCGCATCTTCGGCGGCGCGCTCGGCGAGGCACACGCCGAGAAGATCCACAAGGTGATGGACCTGGCGCTGGCCGCCGGCGCACCCCTGGTCTCCCTCAACGACGGCGCGGGCGCCCGCATCCAGGAAGGCGTGTCCGCACTCGCCGGCTACGGCGGCATCTTCCAGCGCAACACCCGCGCCTCGGGCGTCATCCCGCAGATCAGCGTCATGCTCGGCCCCTGCGCGGGCGGCGCGGCCTACTCGCCCGCCCTGACCGACTTCGTGTTCATGGTCCGCGACACCTCACAGATGTTCATCACCGGCCCCGACGTGGTCCGCGCCGTGACCGGCGAGGAGATCACCCAGAACGGCCTCGGCGGCGCCGACGTGCACGCCGCGCTCTCCGGAGTGGCCGCCTTCGCCTACGACGACGAGCCCACCTGCCTGGAGGACGTGCGCCACCTGCTCTCCCTGCTGCCCGCCAACAACCGCGAGACACCGCCCCGCGAGGACACCGGCGACCCGGCCGCACGCCGCACCGACGCCCTGTCCGCCATCGTCCCGGCCAACCCCCAGCAGGCCTACGACATCCGCAGGGTCATCGAGGAGATCGTCGACGACGGCGAGCACTTCGAGGTCCAGCCGGCCTGGGCCGCCAACGTCGTGTGCGCCCTGGCCCGGATGGACGGACACGTCACCGGCTTCGTCGCCAACCAGCCCGCCAGCCTCGCCGGGGTCCTCGACATCCACGCGAGCGAAAAAGCAGCCCGCTTCGTCCAGTTCTGCGACGCCTTCAACATCCCGCTCGTCACCCTCGTCGACGTCCCCGGCTTCCTGCCCGGCGTGGACCAGGAACACGGCGGCATCATCCGCCACGGCGCCAAACTGCTCTACGCCTACTGCAACGCCACCGTCCCGCGGATCTCGCTCGTCCTGCGCAAGGCCTACGGCGGCGCCTACATCGTCATGGACTCCCGCTCCATCGGCGCCGACCTCGCACTGGCCTGGCCGACCAACGAGATCGCCGTCATGGGCGCCGAGGGCGCCGCGAACGTCATCTTCCGCCGCGACATCGCCGCCGCGGCCGACCCCGACGCGATGCGCGCACAGAAGATCAAGGAATACACCACCGAGCTCATGCACCCCTACTACGCCGCCGAACGCGGCCTCGTCGACGACGTCATCGACCCCGCCGAGACCCGCTCCGTGCTCGCCGGAGCCCTCGCCATGCTCCGCCCCAAGTACGCCGACCTGCCGTCGCGCAAGCACGGCAACCCGCCCGTATGACCGCCCGCGAAGCGGCCGGCCCCGACACCCCGCACACCTGGCGGATCCACCGCGGACACCCCGACGAGGACGAAACCGCCGCCGTCCTCGCCGTCCTGACCGCCCTCCTGGCGGGCCGGGCCGCCGACCCCGCCCCGCCCCCGCCGCCGGCCGCCCCCGCCGGCTGGGACCGCACCCCGGCCGTGCGGCACTCCCGCGCCGGCAGCTGGCGCCGCCACTGACCGCCCCCGCCCCGCCCCGGGGCCCGCCGGGGGCCGCCTCCATCACCCTTCCGCCGCGCCACGAGTTCCCTGCGCCACGCTGCACACGCAACGGACGGGCGACGGAGGGACGAGGATGACGGTCAAGGCGATGGACAGGGCCCCCGAGCGGCCGGTGGCCCTGGTCACCGGGGCCACCAGCGGCATCGGACTGGCCGTCGCCCGGGACCTGGGCGCCCGCGGGCACCGCGTGTTCCTCTGCGCCCGCACCGAGGTCAAGGTCAAGCAGACCGTCGCCGACCTCCAGGCCGAAGGACTCACCGTCCAGGGCGCGGCCGCCGACGTCCGCGACCGGACCGCCGTCGAGAACCTGGTCGCCGCAGCCGTCGCCGCCTACGGCGCGCCCGTCAGCATCCTGGTCAACAACGCGGGCCGCAGCGGCGGCGGCGCCACCGCCGGCATCACCGACGAACTGTGGCACGACGTCATCGACACCAACCTCAACAGCGTCTTCCTCCTCACCCGCGAGGTCCTCAACAGCGGCGGCCTGGCCGCCGAACCCTGGGGCCGCATCATCAACATCGCCTCCACCGCGGGCAAGCAGGGAGTCCTCCTCGGCGCCCCCTACTCCGCCTCCAAACACGCCGTCGTCGGCTTCACCAAGGCACTCGGCAAGGAACTCGCACCGACCGGCACCACCGTCAACGCCGTCTGCCCCGGCTACGTGGAGACCCCCATGGCCGCCCGCGTGCGCACCGGCTACGCCCAGGTGTGGGACACCACCGAGGACTACGTCCGGGAACAGCTCGAATCCAAGATCCCTCTCGGCCGCTACTCCACCCCCCAGGAAGTGGCCGGCCTGGTCGGCTACCTCACCACCGACCTGGCCGCGTCCATCACCGCCCAGGCGCTCAACGTGTGCGGCGGACTGGGCAACTTCTGACCCACCGCCCCACCGCCCCACCGCCCCACGAGCCGCCCCGCCCGCGCCGCCCCCCTCGGCGGGGGCGGGGCAACGCACACGGCAGGGGGG
>NZ_JBSGXU010000250.1:0-9885 GCF_053610205.1 Streptomyces sp. NPDC054932
AGTACAACGGCGCTCCTCCGCCCAGGGGGCACCTCCCAGCGGTAGCTGGGGGAGATGCACGGCACCGGACGACGCGGGCCCGACCGACAAGATCCAAAAGAGACGACCTGGGCGGGTGCCCGGACCACGGGTGAACCGGCTGCTGCTCGCCCTGCCTCACGCGCCGTCGGATGCGCGGCGGATCGCGTCGAGGGTGCGCGTGACGTCCTCGTCGGTCGTCGACCAGTTGCTCACCGAGATGCGCATGACGCGGCGGCCGTGCCAGGTGGAGCCGCTGATCCACGCCGTGCCCTCGTCGAGGAGGCGGGTGAGCACCCGGTCCGTGCGTGCGTCGTCGCCGAACTCGGCACAGACCTGGGTGAAGACCACGTCGTTGAGGACGGTCGCTCCCTCGATCGCGGAGATGCCGGCGGCGAAGGCGCGGGCGTGCCGGCACAGCCGGTCGACGAGGTCGGTCACGCCCGAGCGGCCGAGAGATCTGAGTGCGGCCCATACGGTGAAGGCCCGCCCGCGACGGGAGAGTTCGGGGACCTTGTCCACGGGGTCGCCGTGCTCGTGCTGGATGAGGTAGTCGCCCTGCTGGCCCATCGCCGACCTGAGAGCGGACGGGTCGCGGACGATCGCGAGGCCGCAGTCGTAGGGGACGTTCAGGGTCTTGTGGGCGTCCGTGGCCCAGGAGTCCGCTCCCGCACAGCCCTCGGTGAGGTGTGCGTGGACCGGAGAGGCGGCCGCCCACAGGCCGAAGGCGCCGTCCACGTGCACCCACGCGTCCGCGCTGCGTGCCGCGCGGATCGTCGCGTCGAAGGAGTCGAAGGCACCGGAGTGGATGTCCCCGGCCTGGAGGACCACGATCGTCGGACTGGGACTGGGACCGGGACCGGACCCGGAACCGGGGGCCTCCAGGGTGCACCGCAGGGCCTCGGGGTCGATCCGTCCCTGCCCGTCCGACGCCACCAGTTCGGGACGGCCGAGCCCCAGGTAGCGCAGGGCCATGTCGATGGCGATGTGCCGGTCCTGACCCGCGATGACGCGTACGGGCGGCCCGCCGGTGAGTCCGTCGTGGGCGACGTTCCAGCCGGCGCGCCGCAGCACCGTGTCCCGCCCGGCGGCGAGGCAGGTGAAGTTCGCCATGGTGGCACCGGTGGCGAAGCCGACCGCGCTCTCGGGCGGCAGGCCGAGCAGGTCGAGCAGCCAGGCGCCGGCGATCTCCTCCACCGCGGTGTACGCGGGCGAGACCGCGCGCATCACGCAGTTCTGGTCCCAGGCGCTGACCAGCCAGTCCGCGGCGAGCGCGGCCGGCTCGGTGCCGCCGATCACGAATCCGTAGAAGCGGCCGCTGGGGAACGCGGTGAGCCCCGGCTCACAGGCCGTGGCCAGCAGATCGACGACATCGGCGGGCACGCTCGGCGCGTCGGGCAGCTCGATGCCGAGCGCGCGCACGATCTCGTCGACCTGGGCGCGGGCGGGAACCCGGCGGTCGGACAGGCTGGCCAGCCAACGGACGGCATGGCCGTGCGCCTGTCGGAGCGCCGCCTCGCGCTCGTCCATACCTCGGACTATGGGGCAGGTACCGGCTCCCCGCAAGCGGCGGGAACCGGTCGGCCGGCCTGCGGGCGGATCAGTGGATGACGCTGAAGCTGCGCCAGGGCAGGCTCACGGGGGCCGTCACGTTCGAGAGGGTCGTGGCCACATAGATCCCGTCGGCCCGGTCGGTCTTCTCGCAGTTCTCCGTCCGGTAGAGAACGATGTCGACGAGGGTGTTGTTCTCGACGTGCGTGGCCCCCTTCGGAATGCCGATCTTGTGGCATCCGATGACCAGCGTGTTGGAGTAGCTCAGCTCGACCGGCGAGTCGTGTCCGCGGAAGGTGAGCATGCCGACGGTGCTCCGGCCCAGGCCCGAGCAGGCGCTGGCCGTCAGCAGCAGTGCTGCGACGCCCACGATGGTGCTGATACGTCGGCTGTGGGACATGGGCACGGTCCTCGTCTGTGCGGTGGTGACGGTCCTTGACCACAGCCTGACCCGGTGGGCCGCAGGCGGCCTCCGTTGCTCGGCCGACCGGATGAACCCCGCTGCGCCGGGCCCGTCACACCGCACCACCACACCGATGAGGTACGGCTAGAGGCTCAGCGCGTCCTCCGCGTTGTTCACCCAGGCGGTCACGGAGTTCTTGTCGGGCGAGACGTACAGGCCGGGGGTCGAGGCCTTCAGTGGTGTCTGCTTCAGGTCGGACTCGGTGTTCATGGTCAACTGGATCGAGCCCACGGTCTTGCCCTTGCCGTCGTTGGCCCCGCCCATGAGTCCGGCGTAGGCCGACTCACCCGGTGCCAGCCTGATCGCGTCCTCGATGCCGGGGGCCGCGCCGCGCTCCGTGGCCTGGCCGTCCAGGTCGCCGAAGGTCACGACCGGATGCCCCAGCGCCCTGCACGCCTTGCTGCCCTTGTTCGTGATCTTCAGCAGATAGCTGCTCGTCGTGGGTTCGGCCAGGGTGGCGGTGAACTTCACGTCGAACGTGCTGCACGGGAAGACGTCGAAGTCCGGGTCGGTCGAACCGGGTGCCGGTGTCTTGGACGGGCTCGCCGGCTTCGTGGGCTTGGCGGACTTCGACGGGCTCGCGGACCCCGACGGGCCCGAGGTCGGGCTCGCGGTCGCGCTCCCGGCGGGGCTCGCGGTCGGCGTCCCGGACCCGCCCGCCGCGCCGTCCTCGGTGGGCCCACAGGCCGTCAGGGCCAGTGCGGATACGGCGGCCAGGGCGATGGCGGCCTTGCGTACGGTGCTCATGATGGTGGTCCCCCTGAGGAGAAGCGCGGAACGCGCCGGGCTGGGCCGAGCTGGGTGAGCACCAGCGTCCCGTAAAAGCTTCACAGCTTGGTGACGGTGTGTTGCCGACTCGACCACGATCCCGGCCCGATCGGCAAGACGCCCCCTAGCATCTCGGTCCATGGGGAGATCCGAGGAGAACGGCCGTGGCGGCGCCTGGCGCGTCACGGTGCTGGGGCACGAACGCGCGGCCGGTCTGCCGCCCGACGCTCCGGCCCGTCCCACGGGCCGGCCGCTCGCCCGGCGACAGGATCTGCGCATCCACGGCACCGTCGGGAAGATCACCTGCATCGACGGCTCCGGCAGCACCCGCTGGACCGCGCCCTGTTCCGGCCGCCCCAACGCCGCCCACATCTCCGGCGGCCGGGTCCTGGTCACCACGGACTCCCTGGCCTACACGCCCTGGGGCAACCTCGGCCCCGCCGTGCTCCTCGACCTGGCGGACGGCAGCCGGGTCGCCGAACTGCGCGGCGCACGCGGCGCCGCCCTGGGCGGCGGCCGGTTCGTCCTCGGCCTGGAGGGCTACGACGTCTTCGACACCTGGGCGTACGACCGGGACGGCGCCCTTTTCGACTCCTGGCGCAGCTACGGCCACTACGTCGTCGGGACCGGCATACGCGTCGTCGAGACCGACCGCAACCTCCCGACCGGCAGCCGGGTGGTCCGGCTGCTGCCCGGCGGCGCCGTCGAACGGGGACCGCGGCTGACCGGCCCGCAGACCCCGAGGCCGCTCGTGCTGGCGGACGGCACCATCCTGGTCCTGGACGCGGGTGTCCTGCGCGCCGTCGACCGCCGGCTGCAGGACACGGTCCTCGCCGAGCTGTTGCCCGTCGACCCGGAGGAAGTCTGGCGGTACCACGGCGCGCTCCGCCTGGACGGCGACGAACTCACCGTGACCGTCACCGAACAACGCTCCGACCGGCCCGACAAGCACAGCCACCTGACGTGGACGCTTGCCCTCCACCCGGGCGGATGACCCCTCCGGAGTCCGGACCCTGGAGGCGCCGGGGGCGTCGGGGGCGTCGGGGCGCTGTGGGACCGTCAGTTCGCCACGACGGTCAGCACGGCCGAGACGACCGTGACCGCGGAGGCGGCCACCATCCAGTTACGGGCCCGGCCCGACAGCACCGGGATCCCGTCGGCGTCGTCCTCCTCGGGGTCGTCCGCCGGCTCCCGCAGACGCGGGCACGACCGGCAGGCCGGATCGTGTACCAGTGTGTCGAGCCAGACGACACCGTCGAGCGGCGCCCGAGCGAACAGCATCCCGTCAGATTCCATAACCGGACAACGCCATGATCCGCATCAGGCCACTGCCGACGGCCGGACCGAGGCCCAACCGTTGTCGACCGGCCAGCCGATCACACAATGAGGTGAACGGACCGGATCACCGGGGGCGGCGGTTGTCGTAGACGGTGATGCAGAGCGCCTTCATCGCGGTCTCCGCCCGCTCGGGGTCCACGCCGTGGTCTATGGCCTCGAGGGCGGCGGCCGCCGAGTTCCGTACCGGGTACGGCAGGCCCTCGTAGGCGGAGATCCGGTAGGCCATCGTGCGACGGGCCTCCCGCTCCTCCTCGCTCACCCCGTCGGGGGTGAGGGGGAAGACGGCCGCCCGGTACGTCGCGATGCAGACGAGTGCGGCGTCGGCGAGGCCCTCGGCGTAGCCGTCGGCCGGAACGGCCTCCCGGCCGGGCGGGAAGAGGGCGAGGACCTGCCGACGGGAGAAGAACGATCCCAGCCCCGCGCCGAGACCCGCCACGCCCGCGAAGACCACGGCCGTCAACCGGCCGGACAGCAGCAGACCGAGACAGGCTCCGCCGACCGCACCGCACGTCACCAGCACGAAGGTGATCATCAGATGGATGCGCGCGGCGGGCGGGGACTTCATGCCAGCAGTATGCACAGCGCCGACCGCACCGGGGGAACCGGCCGTCCGGCCCCGCACCGTGCGTCAGGCTCGGCGGTCGGCCGCGTCGAAGCGGGCCAGGGTCAGTGCTCCGGCGTGCAGGGATCCCTCCAGCGCACGGTACGTCGCCTCGTCCAGGCCGCCCAGCGCCTGCGCCACCTCCTCGGTGGCGTCCCGGGCGATCTCGCAGGCCAGGTCTCCCGGCGGGGTACGGGGTCCGAGCTTGCTCACGGCCGAGGCGGCCCGCGCCGGGGTGAGCAGGCCGGTGCCGTGGGCGAGCAGCCAGCCGGGGACCCCTGCCGCGCCCTCGGCGGGCGCCTGGTAGGGGCGCGAGCCGTCGAACCGCTCGTCCTCGGCGAAGGCCGGCTGCTTGAACTTGGCCATGGGACGCCCGGGTTCGCGGGATTCCCCGGCGGGTTTGACGACGAGGCCCTCGGCGAGGTTGTCGGGCAGCGCGGGCAGGCCCAGCAGGCCGGGCAGCCGGGTGGGGAAGACCGTCGGCAGCGTCTGGAGGCGCGCGAGCGGGCCTTCGGCCAGCAGCGGTACGCAGAGCAGCCCGGCCGCGGCCGCCGCCGCGCGCAGCGTCCGGTCGCCGACCCAGCACAGGCCGTCGTCGTCGGCGACGGTGGCGTCGAAGGGGAGCCAGAGCAGTTCGGGTGAGTACCAGACGCCGGTCTGCACGGGCTCCGCCCCGGGCGTCGGGGGTACGTCGGCGTGCGGGTAGCGACCGCCCGCGAGTTCGCCGTAGACGGTCACGACTGCGGAGACAGGGGCTCCGGTGTCCTCGCGCAGGGTCCGGGCGCAGCGGGTCGCGGCAACCGCCAGGGCGGGCCAGATCCGCCCGACACCGAAGAAGTCGTCCAGCCCGCCGTCCGTGAGCAGTTCGCGGCGCTTGGCGGGGTGCGCGCCCGAGGCGTCGCACACGACCGCGAAGTTGGCGCCGTGGATCTTCTCGTGGGCCACCCAGTTCCGCCCGCGGGCCTCTCCCAGCCGGGTGTTCGCGGGGATCTTCGGGTACGGGGTCCAGGGACGGGATTCGGGGTGCACCGGACGATGGTAGCCATCGCACCGCGCGGACCGTCGGCCCATTTCTGCCGGGCCCGCGTCCGGCCCCCGCCCGGACCGTGTACGCCGACCTCCCGCAGTGACGGCAAAACCACTGTTCACCGGGGTGTTGGCTGCCTAGCATGACCGGTCATGCCTACCAATGAGAAGATCATCGGACGAGCCCTGGACCGGATCGGTGCGGGTTACGTCTTCCCCGACAAGGCCGTTGTCATCGAGGCCGCGATCCGCGGCCGGCTCGCGGCAGGTGCGTACGAGGGCCTGGACGGGCCGGCGCTCTGCGAAGCGGTGACGGCCGACCTTCAGGAAGTCTGCCCGGACAAGCACCTGCGTCTGCTGTGGACGGACGAGCCGCAGTCGCTGGACCCGGTGGACGAGGACGGCGGGGAGGCCGCGTTCCTCGCACTGCTCCGGGCGGAGAACCAGGGGATCCGGCGCGTCGAGCGGCTGGAGGGCAACATCGGGCTCATCGAGATCCGGCGCATCGCGAGCGCCACCGAGGGCGCGAGCGCGATCGGCGCGGCCATGCAGCTGGTCGCGCACAGCTCCGCCCTCGTGCTGGACCTGCGCGGCTGCCTCGGCGGGTCGCCGGAGGGCGCCGCGATGTGGTGCAGCTACTTCTTCCCCGACGACCAGGTGCACCTGAACGACATCTACGACCGGGCCTCGGACACGACCCGCCAGTACTGGACGACCGCACACCTTCCCGCGCCGCGCTACGGGGACCGGCCGGTCCACGTCCTCACGAGCGAGGTCACCTTCTCCGGGGGCGAGGACGTGGCGTACACCCTGCAGGCACACGGACGGGCCGTTGTGGTCGGTGCCACGACGCGCGGCGGCGCCCATCCGACGGCCCGGCACGCGGTGGCCGAGCACGTCCTCGTGACGGTGCCGATGGCGCGGACGATCAACACCGTCACGGGCGGGAACTGGGAGGGCGTGGGAGTCGTCCCCGACGTCGCGGTACCGGCGGACCAGGCGCTGGAGACGGCGCTGAAGGCCCTGCGTCCGGGCGCCTGACCGCCCGGGAGCCGACAGGGCCGAGGCGGCCCGGGACCCGTCAGATCGGGTCCACGTCCAGGAAGGCCGCCAGGGCCGCCTCCGCGTCACCCGCGCCACCGGGCAGGGCCAGCTCCGCCCAGATGACCTTGCCCTCGGGTGTGTAGCGGGTGCCCCAGTGCTCACTGAGCTGCGCGACCAGGAACAGGCCGCGTCCGCCCTCGTCCGTGGTGGCGGCGTAGCGCAGGTGGGGGGCGGTGCTGCTGCCGTCCCACACCTCGCAGGTCAGGTTGTGGTCGTGGAGCAGGCGTACGCGTACGGGCGCGCTGCCGTGCCGCAGGGCGTTGGTGATCAGCTCGCTGAGGATGAGTTCCGTGGCGAAGCCGAGGTCGGCGAGGCCCCACTCGTCGAGCTTCTTGGCCGCGGCGTTGCGCATGGCGCCGACCGCGCTCGGCTGGAACGGTACCTCCCACTGCGCGACCCGGTCCGGACCGAGGGTCCGGGTCCGGGCGACGAGCAGGGCCACGTCGTCGGTCGGCCGGGGCGGCAGCACCATGTCGAGCACGGCCCGGCAGCTCTCGTGCGGGTCCCGGTCGGGGTGGCTCAGCGCCGCGCGCAGCAGTTCCAGCCCCTCGCTGATGTCCCGGGTCCGCTCCTCGATCAGCCCGTCCGTGTAGAGGACGAGCTGGCTGCCTTCCGCGAGCTCCAGCTCCGCGGTCTCGAAGGGCATGCCGCCCAGCCCCAGCGGGGGTCCGGCCGGCAGCTCCACGATCTCCGTCGTGCCGTCGGGGGCGACCACCAGGGGCGGCAGGTGGCCGGCCCGCGCCATCGTGCAGCGCTGGGACACCGGGTCGTAGACCGCGTACAGGCAGGTCGCGCCCAGTACGCCGCCGTTCGCGTCGGCGCCCTCGCCGTCGTGGTCGATGCGCTGTACGAGATCGTCCAGGCGGGCCAGGATCTCGTCGGGCGGCAGGTCGAGGGAGGAGAAGTTGTGCACCGCCGTACGGAGCCGCCCCATGGTCGCCGCAGCGTGCAGGCCGTGCCCGACGACGTCCCCGACGACCAGGGCGACGCGGCAGCCCGGCAGCGGGATCACGTCGAACCAGTCACCGCCGACCCCGGACTGCGCGGGCAGGTAGAAGTGCGCCACGTCCATGGCGCTCTGCTCGGGCAGGGCGCGCGGCAGCAGGCTGCGCTGGAGGGTCTCGGCGAGGGCGTGCTCCCGGGTGTAGCGGCGGGCATTGTCCATGCTGACCGCCGCGCGGGCGACGAGCTCCTCGGCCAGCGACAGCTCGTCCTCGTCGAAAGGTTCCTGCTTCTGCGACCGCCAGAAGTTGACCACGCCGAGGACGACGCCCCGGGCCATGAGCGGGGCCGCGATCAGCGAGTGGATTCCGTACTCGACGATGGCCCGGGCGCGCGGCGGGTCCTGGGCCTGCCAGCCCGGCGCGTCGGCCAGGTCGGGCACCAGCTCGGCCCGGCCGGTGCCGTAGCCGCGTGCCTGGGGGGTGGACGGCAGGAAGTCGATCAGCCGGCCGACGGGGTAGAGCGGGTGGTCGGAGCGGATGCCGCTGACCGCGGTGCGCCGCATGTCGGCGCCCGCACCGGGCTCCTCCCCGTTGATGACCTCGTCCGCCAGGTCGACCGTGACGAAGTCCGCGAACCGCGGGACGGCGACGGCGGCCAGCTCCTCGGCCGTGTGCACCACGTCGAGGGTGGTGCCGATGTCGCCGCCCGCGTCGTACAGCAGTTTGAGGCGCCTGCGGGCCGTCTCTGCCCGGCTGGTCAGGACCTGCATCTCGGTGGAGTCGCGGATGGTGACGGCGGCGCCCTCCGGCCGGCCGCGGGGGTGGGTGGGCCGCTGGTTGACGACGAGCAGCCGGTCTCCGCTCTCCAGGACCTCGTCGGTGGCCTCCCGGCCGGAGAGCAGCAGGTCGGCCATCCGGCGGTCCAGGCCGGGCACGTCCCCGATGTGGCGCCCGTCGGCGTCGTCCGGCAGTCCGAGAAGCCGTTTGGCCTCGTCGTTGGCCAGCAGCAGCTGCCCTTCGCCGTCGGTGATCAGGACCCCTTCGCGGACGGCATGGAGCACCGCGTCGTGGTGCTCGTACATGCGGGTCATCTCCTGCGTGCCGAGGCCGTGGGTCTGGCGGCGCAGGCGTCTGCTGATCAGCCAGGTACCGACGGTGGCCAGGGCCAGGCCGGTGGCGATGGCCAGGAGGATGACCGGGAGCTGGCGGTCCACGACGCCGGTGACGTTCTTCACCGTGAGGCCCGCGGACACGAGCGCGACGACCTTGCCGTCGTCCGCCGTGACGGGGACCACCGCCTGGATCTCCTTGCCGAGCGGGCCGTCGACGCTCTCGGTGTGCACCTCGCCGGCCAGCGAGGGCTCGATCGTTCCGACGAAGCGTTTTCCGATGCGGTCCGGCTGGGGGTGGCTGTACCGGATGCCCTTGGTGTCCATCACCACGATGAAGTCCACCCCGGCGGCCTTGCGGGTCTCTTCCGCGAGGGGTTGCAGGATCAGGGACGGATCCTGGGTCTTCAGGGCGTCCTGGAGGCCGAGGGAGTGGGCGAACGTCTCGGCCACGGACACCGACCGATTGCGTGCCTCACGCTCGGTGTCGTGCTTCGACTGGAGGACCAGGGCCAGCAGCGCCCCGGCCGCGAGCAACACCACGATCGCCACCTGGAGGACGAATACCTGTCCGGCGACGGTCCTGAAGCGGTTGCCTAGAGGTGACCGCACCGACGTGCCCGGCACGGGTGGCGAGGAATGGTCACGAACCCAGTTGTAGCACTTCCGGGCGCCCATGGCCCCCGTCATGCACGATACGCGCCCGGATTGTCACACCCGGTCGGTCCCCGGCCGTCAGTCGGAGCGGTTGCCGGCCGCCGTCTGGACGCCGTTCGCGGCCGGTCCGGAGGAGGGCTTCGGGGGCTGCGGAGTGGCACTCGGGGTGGCCCCGGCAGGCGCCCCGGGGGTGCCTTCCGGGGTGCCTGCCGGGGTGCCTTCCGGGGTGCCTTCCGGGGTGCCATACGGGGTGCCTTCCCGGGGGCAGACCACCACGTCGCGCGGCGTGTAGTGGGTCTGTGTCTT
>NZ_JBSGXU010000251.1:0-9873 GCF_053610205.1 Streptomyces sp. NPDC054932
CGGTGAGTTCCTAGACAGCTCCCACCACACCGGAGGTCTTCGCCATGTTCAAGACCCGCCGAGTGTCAACAACGCTCGTGATCAATACACCTAGGGGGTGTCCGCACAGTAGCGCCGGCGCCCGGAGGGCGTGGCCCGCGGCGTCCGGCGCGGTGCATCGCAAGGCGGAGAGGCGCAGCTCGTACTTGTCCGTACTCGCGCGCTTCGACAACGCGGCGAGGTGCCGTGCCGGGCGTCGCGGGCCAGGCGGGACTTTGCGGACACCCCCTGGAAACGCACTTGCCCCGTGCCCGGGGTCACGACCCGGGCACGGGCGGGCGCCGGTGGGAAGAGCTACCGGGTGGCATACCGCAGAGCCCGGGGCGCCGTGTCCACCGCTGCCCTAGCCTTGCGCCATGAGTGCGCCAGGGGACGTGATCGACGGACGGTTCGAGCTGATTGACCGGCTCGGCAGTGGGGGGATGGGCACGGTCTGGCGAGCGCTGGACCTCGTCCTTCATCGTGAAGTGGCCGTCAAGGAAGTACGATCGGCGGCCGGGCGGGACGACCCGGAATTCCGGCGGGTGCTGCGCGAGCGGGTGTTGCGCGAGGCCCGCGCCCAGGCCCGGATCAGTCATCCGAACGTGGTCACCATCCACCACATCGTCGACGAGGGCGAGCACCCCTGGCTGGTGATGGAGCTGCTGCCCGGCCCCTCCCTCGGCCGGCGGCTGGAGCAGGGACCGCTGCCGCCCACCGAGGCGGCCCGGACCGGCCGCGAGGTGCTCGCCGGACTGCGGGCCGCGCACGCGGCCGGCATCCGCCACCGGGACGTGAAACCCGCCAACGTGCTGATGCGGGCCGACGGTTCGGCCGTGCTCATCGACTTCGGCATCGCCGCCCTCCAGGACGCCGCCGCCCTCACCATGACGGGGGAGGTCATCGGGACCCCCGAATACCTGGCGCCCGAGCGGATCCGCGGCGCCGACCTGCCCGCCTCCGACCTGTGGTCGCTGGGCATGATGCTGTACGTGTGCGTGGAGGGTGTCAGCCCGATGCGCCGCTCCACCACCCTGGCCACCCTGGCCGCGGTCCTCGACGAGCCGGTGCCGGTACCGTGCCGCGCCGGGCCGCTGGCCGCCGTACTGGCCGAGCTGCTGGTCCGTGACCCGGCCGCGCGGCCCTCCGCGGAGCGGCTGGACCGGCTGCTGGCCGCCGTTGCCCGGGACACCGCCAGCGCCGAACCGCCGGAGCCCACCCGCCTCGACCGGGCGCCCAACTCCCCTCCCGATCCTTCCCCCGGGGCCGACCGACCGCCGACCGCCGACCGGCCCGGCCCGCCGCCGCCCCCGCTGCCTCCCGGCCCGGCCCCCCGGCCGGACCGGCCCGCGCCCGCGCCGGCGGCCACACCCCGGCCCACTCCCGTGCCCTTCCCTCCGCACGAGGCGACGCCCCGGGAGGCACTGCCCACCATCGGCCCGCTGAACGGCGGCGTCCCGCACGGGAGCGGACCGGACCGACGGCGGAAGACCACCGCGCTCGCCGCAGCGGCCGCCGTCACGGCCCTGGCGCTGCTCGGCATCGGCAAGTACGCCCTGTTCGAGCAGGGCGCGGAGGGACGCAGCGACGGCAGGGGCGCGGCCTCACCGACGGTCTCCGTGGTCTCCACGGGCCCCGGTTCGCCCGCCGCGACTCCCACGCCGGGCACCACCGGCACATCGCCTGCGGACCCCGCCCCCACTCCCGGCACCACCGCGGGCAGCGCCGGCGCACCGGGCGTGACGGACACCCCGGCCGGCACACAGCCGAGCCCCCCGGCGGCCGTCGTGCCCGGTGGCGAGGATCCGGCACCCGGCGTCGGCCGCTGGATCGCCCAGCTCCACTCCGAGCCGGAGAGCACCGGCACCGCCACCCGCGACCAGCGGCTGGCGGCGGTCCGGGCCCAGGTCCCGGAGGCCCGGGTGCTGCGCAGCCGGGACTACGCCTCCCTCAAGCCCGGGTACTGGGTGGTCTACGCCCCCGGCCCGTTCGCCGACGGCCGGGCGGCCGTCACCTTCTGCGCGCAGCGGGGCCGGGCCACCGCCAACGAGTGCATCGGCCGCTACCTCAGTGACGACCAGGGCGACTACGGGTACCAGTGCACCCCGCCCGCAGCCTCCCCCGGCGGCCGCTGCCGGCATTCATGACGGGAGCGACCGCGGCGAGTCCGTGAAACCCGGCCGTCCCGTCAGGGAGACACGTCCTTGGCCGGCTCCTCGTGGGGGAACACGGCGAGAGGGGCGTCCTGCGCGAAGAAGGTCTTGGCGCGGATCACCGCCCGCTCGTCGTCCCGCACCTGGCCCGGCCGGGAGCCGTTGCCGAGCAGCACCCCGCCGAACCGCATCCGCATGTAGGCCGCGGTGTGGTGGAGACTGGTCACCAGCCCGTCGGCGCGGACCTCGTCGTGGTCCGCCATGGCCGTCACGCCCCACAGGGTCCGGCCCGCCATCCGCTGCTTGAAGTCCGAGCCGGGAACCGTGAGCCAGCCCGACCAGTGGTCGAGGTACCGCTTCGTGTGCGCGGAGAGGGAGTACCAGTACAGGGGCGAGGCGATGACCAGGTCGGTCGCCTCCAGCGTGGCCCGGCGCAGGAGCTCCTCGCTCTCCCCGGCCGTCCAGCCCTCGGCCTCGTGCCGCCCGTCCCGGAAGTCCGGCAGCGACAGCGCCTCCAGGTCGATCCACCGCTGTCGGACCCCGGCGGGCAACTGCTCGGCGGCCGCCCGCGCGAGGATCTCGGTGTTGCCGCCGGACCGGGAACTGCCGAGGACGAAGAGGAACGAGCGGTCGGTCATGAACATCACTCCAGAGGTGCGCTGTCGAGTCGGCGGAATGCCCGTGCTCAGGGGCGACGTTAGAGGTTGACATCAGTGTGAAGGTCAACCGGACGCAGAGGTACGGCACATGCTCATCGGTGAACTGTCCCGCCGCACGGGAGTCAGCTCCCGGCTGCTGCGCTACTACGAGGCCCAGGGGCTGCTCGAAGCGGAGCGCGGCCCGAACGGATACCGCGACTACACCGCGGACTCCGTGGCCGCCGTGCGCAAGGTCCGCGCCCTGCTGGCGGCGGGCCTGTCCACCGAGGTGATCCGTTCCGTCCTGCCGTGCGTCCGCGGCGAGGGGGTGCGGTTCGCCTGGTGCGAGGAGATCCGGACCGTCCTCGACGGAGAACTTGCGGCCATGGACGCGCGCATCGAGGGCCTGCGGCACAGCCGCGACACCCTGGCCTGCTACCTGGAACAGGCCTGAGCCCCGCCCCCCGAGGGTTCGGGGCGGGGCTCGGGCTGCCGACCGCCGGCCACGGGACACCGGGTCAGACGGTGGCTGCCTGCGGTCGCTGCTCGGTCTCCGCCGCGGCCCGGTTCCCGCGGGCGGGCAGCAGCCCGTCCAGGGCGAAGGCGCCCGGTCCGGTGAAGACGAGCAGCAGGAAGGCCCAGCAGTACATCGCGGAGGATTCCCCGCCGTTCTGGATCGGCCAGAGGGCGTCCGCCTGGTGGGACACGAAGTAGGCGTACGCCATCGAGCCGGAGGCCACGAAGGCCGCACTGCGGGTGCCGGCGCCGAGCAGGACCAGGGCGCCGCCGACGAGCTGGATCACCGCCGCGTACCAGCCCGGCCAGGCACCGACGGGCACCGTGCCGCCGCCGTGCGCGCCACCGAGGACGCCGAAGAGCGAGGCGGCGCCGTGGCAGGCGAACAACAGACCGGTGACGATCCGGAAGAGGCCCAGGGCGTAGGGCCGGGCGGTGTTCAGACGTTCCGTCATGGGGAGATCCTTCGTTCGGTACGGGGACGTGGGGGGTGAGCGGAGGGAGGAGACTGTCAGTCGGTCCGGAGGGCCAGGGCGGCGACCCTGCCGGGGGACACGGGCAGGTCGTACACCTGGTGTGCGCCAGAGTGCGCGGGATCTGCGGCCGTGCCCACGTAGGGCAGCCGTGCACCGTGCGTCAGGCCCTGCCCGGTGGACTTCAGCACGGCCTCCTTGCGCGTCCAGCAGCGGGCGAAGGCGGCCGGGCGGCGCGGGGCAGGGCCAGCAGCTCGGCTCGTTCGTCCTCGTGCAGGGCGGCCATGGTCTCGTGCACCAGGGCGTCCGACGGTACGTCCTCCACGTCGACGCCCACCGGCACGGGAGCGACCGCGATCAGGACCTGGTCGCCCGCGTGCGCCAGGGAGAAGTGGACGGGGGCCGCCCACACGCGGGTCCGTCCGGGCAGGGGCACCTGCAGCGCTACGGGATGGACGGGCGGCACGTGCGCGGCGGCCGACCGCGCCCGTGCCCGCAGCGACGCCGGTCTCACAGCTGTCCGCAGACCCGGTCGGCCGTGGTGACCACGGCGCAGCGGCCCGCCGCCCACTCCAGCGCCATCCGGTGCTCGCGCTCGGAGAAGTCGGCGACGGCGTCCGCGACCACGAAGGCCTGAACGTCCTGCATCCAGGCGTCGCAGGCCGTCATCAGCACGCCGATGTGCGCGTACACGCCGGTGATCACCAGCTGGTCCCGGCCCATCGCGCGCAGCCGCTCCGCGAGGTCGGTCCGTACGAAGGCGCTGTACTTCCACTTGGTGAGCACCGTGTCGTCCGGGCCCGGCGCCACGGCGTCGGGGATCGCCCCGGCCATCGGGTCGGCGGGCAGACCGGGGCCCCAGAAGTCCTGCTGGAGCCCGCGCTCGGCCGGACTCTGGCCGCCGGGCTGCGCGGTGTAGAACACCGGCACGCCGGCCCGGCCCGCTTCCTTCTTCAGTCGCGCGACCTGCTGGAGCATGCCGGTGACGGGCTGGGCGTCGCTGTCGAACGCCGACAGGAAGTAGTTCTGCAGGTCGTGGACGAGCAGGACCGCGCGGTCCGGATCCAGCGTCCAGTCGACGCGGTTGGCCGGCAGGTCCTCGGCGGTCGGCAGCGGGTAGGGGGCGATGGCGGGCAGAGCCATGGGTTCATCCGTTCAGTGCTGATGGGGCGGTACGGGGACGGCGGCGGGAGCGGCGGTGCGCAGGTCCCGCTTGGAGACCTTGCCCACGCCGGTCTTGGGGAAGGCGGCGACGAACTCCACCCGGTCCGGCACCTTGTAGGCGGCGAGGCCGCGCTGCCGCACGAACCTCTTCACGGCCGCGGGCCGCAGCGGTTCGGCGCCCTCGCGCAGGATCACGTAGGCGCAGGTGCGTTCGCCGAGATAGGGGTCGGGTTCGCCGACGACGTTGGCGTCGTGGACGGCCGGATGCGCCAGGATGTGGTTCTCCACCTCCTCCGCGGCGATCTTCTCCCCGCCCCGGTTGATCTGGTCCTTGGCGCGCCCCTCGACCACCAGGTGCCCGGTGGGCGTCATCCGGACGATGTCCCCGGTCCGGTAGAAGCCGTCCGGGGTGAAGGACCGGGCGTTGTGCTCGGGCGCGTTCCAGTAGCCGCGGATGGTGTACGGGCCGCGGGTCAGCAGGTGCCCGGACTCACCCGGGAGCACCTCGCGGTCCTCGTCGTCGACGATCCGGATCTCGTCGTCCGGGGAGATGGGCCGTCCCTGGGTGGTGACGACCGTCTCCTCGGGATCGTCGAGCCGGGTGTAGTTCACCAGTCCCTCCGCCATCCCGAACACCTGCTGCAGCGTGCATCCCAGGCCCGGCCGGACGCGGCGGGCGGCCTCCTCGCTGAACTTGGCGCCGCCCACCAGCAGGACGTCCAGACTGCTCAGGTCCCGGTCGGTGCGCGCGGCCGCCTCGGTCCAGAGCAGGGCCAGGGGCGGCACGAGGCCGGTGATCGTCACGCCCTCGGACTCGATGAGCGGGAACGCGACGTCGGGCACCGGCTGCGGGCACAGCACCACCCGGCCCCCCGCGTACAGGGTGCCGAGCGAACCGGGCGAGGACAGCGGGAAGTTGTGGGCGGCGGGCAGGGCCACCAGGTACACGGAGCCGGCGTTCACGCCGCAGATCTCGTTCGAGCCCCACAGCGAGTAGATGTAGTCGTCGTGGGTGCGCGGGATCAGCTTGGGCACGCCCGTGCTGCCGCCGGAGAGCTGGAGGAAGGCGAGGTCCTGCGGGGCGGGCCCGGGGCCGAGTCCGCCGGCGGGCACGTCGAGGGGGACCTCGGCCAGTGCGGTGAAGCCGCCCGGGTCGGCGTCCGCGACGAACACCTCGCGCAGGCCCGGGACTTCGCCGCGGACGGCGGCGGCGAGTTCGCGGTAGTCGTGGCCGCCGTGCACCGCGGGGATCACGTAGGCCGTGGCTCCGGTGAAGGAGCAGAAGTAGGAGATCTCGGTGCGGCGGTGCGCCGGGAGCGCGAAGACGGGCAGGGCGCCGATCCGGAAGAGCGCGAAGACGACCTCGAAGAACTCGGCCGTGTTCGGCAGCTGTACGACGACCTTGTCGCCGGCGGCGATGCCGCGGGCCGTGAAGCCCGCGGCCATCCGGTCGGCCCGGGCGTCGAGTTCGCCGTAGGTCCAGGTGCGACGGCGGCCGTCGGGGCCGCCGGCCGGGTCCACGAGGGCGATCCGGTCGGGGTGGGCCGCGGCCCGCTCGCGCAGCACCGACCCGAAGGTCTCGCCCCGCCACCAGCCGGCCGCCCGGTAGCGCTCGGCGAACTCGGCGGGCCAGGGCTGCCAGGCGGCCGCGGAGCCGTTGTCGTCGGGGGAGTCGCTCACAGCCGGGCTCCGACGGCCTGCAGGAAGGTGCGGAACTTCGCGGCGGTCTCCGCGGTCTCGGCGTCGGGCTCGGACGCGGAGACGATGCCCGCCCCGGCGTACAGGCGCAGCCGGTTGTCCTCGGCCTCGGCGCAGCGGATGGTGACGACCCATTCGCCGTCTCCGCTGCCGTCCTCCCAGCCGATCATGCCGGTGAAGAAGCCGCGGTCGAAGGGCTCGGTCTCCTCGATCACCCGGCGGGCCAGGTCGGTCGGGCTGCCGCAGACGGCCGGGGTCGGGTGCAGGCTGGAGGCGATCTCCAGGGCGGAGACGTCGGGCCGGGCGAGCACTCCGGTCACGGTGGTGGACAGGTGCCACATGGTGGCCGTGCGGAGCAGGGTGGGGCGCTCCGGGACGTCGAGGGTGGTGCAGTACGGGGCCATCGCCTGGTGCACCGCGTCGACGACGACGGCGTGTTCGTGGAGGTCCTTGGCGGACTGGAGCAGGGCGGCGGCCCGGCGGACGTCCTCGGCGAGGTCGGCGCTGCGGGGGGTCGATCCGGCCAGCGGGTTGGAGATGAGGTGGTCGCCGCGGCGGGACAGCAGCAGTTCCGGGCTGGCGCCGAGCAGGTTGCGGCCGGGGCCCGTGGGCAGGGCGAAGGTGTAGCCGGAGGGGTCCCGGCGGGCGAGCCGCTGGACCATGGGGGGTATGTCCAGCGGTCTGTCGGAGGCGAGTTCGAGGGTCCGGGCCAGTACGACCTTGCTGAACTCGCCCTGCCACATCCGGTCCACGGCCGAGGACACGCCCTTGGCGTAGACGTCGGGCTCGGGGACGGAGGCGATGGCCCAGTCGGTGGGCGCGGGACCGTCCGAGGGCAGGGCGATGAGCGGGTCCGAGGCGAGCGGCGGGCCGCTGCGCAGAACCTCCGGGACGACGAGGGCCGCGCGGGCGTCCGGGGCGAAGGGGATGGCGCCGATCACCACGGGGTAGGGGTGCCCGGCCCGCCGGGCCTCGGCCAGGGCCCGGGCGACGCGGTGCGGCAGGGGCTCGGCGGAGTGGGCGACCTCCTGGCGCACGCCCTCGGCCAGCAGGGTCCGCGTGGGGGTCGCGAGGAACCGCGAACCGCTGCGATAGGCGTCGAGCAGCGTGGTGGCGGCACCGACGGAGGGGTGCACCGGATCGGCCGGTGCGGGGGGCGTGGCGACTTGGTGGACCGTCGGCACGGTGACTCCTCTTCAGGGGTGGGGGCAGGTGCGGGCAGGTGGGTGCGGCCGGGCGGTCGCCGGCTGCAGGTGGTGTGCGGGTGGCGCAGGTGATGCGCAGGGCGCACGTGCGTGTGTGGCGCGGGGACTGCGCGTGGTCTGCGAGGGAGGACGGGCTGCCGCGCGGTCAGCGCAGCGTGGCTCCGCCGTCCACGTAGAGGTCCTGCATGGTGATGTGGCGGGCCCCGTCCGAGGCGAGGAACACGACGGCGTCCGCGATGTCCTGCGGGTCGGCGATCCGGCCGAGCGGGATCCCCGTCCGGTAGCTGGCGAGGTCCCCGTCCAGCACCCGGGCGGACGCCTGCGGGTCGGTCCAGAGCCCCCACTGCATGGGGGTGTCGGTGGAACCGGGGGCCACGACGTTGCAGCGCACCCCGCTGCGGGCGTACTCGAGGCCCAGACACTTGGTGAACATGACGGCCGCCGCCTTCGAGGCGGCGTACGCGGCCATGCCGGTGCGCGGGATCCCGGCGGCGTTCGAGGCGACGGTGATCACGCTGCCGGAGCCGCGGGCCGCCATGGCGGGAACGACGGCGCGCGAGGTGAAGAAGACCCCCTGGACGTTGACGGCGAAGGTGGCCGCCCAGTCCTCGTCGGACAGGTCCGCGACCGGTGCGGTGCGCAGGATCCCGGCCACGTTCACCAGGATGTCGACCGGGCCGAGCTCCCGCCCGATCAGCCCGGTGGTCCGCTCGACCGCCGCCGGGTCGGTGACGTCGAGTTCGTAGGCGCGGACGGCTCCGTGGCCGTCGGCGGGCGCCCGCCCGGTCGCCGGGTCGAGCTCCTGAGCCAGGCCGGTGACGGACTTCGCCGAGACGTCCGTCGCGGCGACGGTGGCGCCGAGGCGGAACAGTGTGCGGACGACGGCCTCGCCGATGCCCTGGCCGGCGCCGGTGACGAGCGCGACCTTGCCGCTGAATCCGCTGGTCCCGGGGACGCCGGGCACATGGTGGTCGGACATGCCGCCCCTCCTCAATTCTTAGGTAAGCCTAACCTAATTAAATGCTGAACGGCACTGGCCGACAGGAGCGTTGTCCCCGGAGGCCGTGCCGACACCCCCGGAACCACCCCCGGGGCCGTCCCCGTCCTCGTCCTCGTCCGGGGGCTCGTGGTGGTCGAGATCGACGACGCCGCGCTTCCAGAAGCCGTCCACGTCCGTGTACTCGCGGTTCAGGCCCAGCTCCCGGTGCAGATGGCGACGTACCGGCTTGAGCTCGCCGGCCTCCCCCGCGATCCAGATGAAGGGCAGGCCCGGCAGGAACTCCACGCCCCGTACGGCCCTCTCCAGGAAGTCGCCCTCGCCGTGCGCGAGACCGTTCCGGTGCAGCCAGACGATCTCGGCATCGGCCCGGGTCGTCGGCTCCTCCTGCTCGCCCGCGTCGTCGACGAGCAGGAACACCTTGGCCGGGGCCCCCTCCGGCAGGTCCGCCAGCATCCGGGCGATGGCGGGCAGGGCCGTCTCGTCGCCCGCGAACAGGTACCAGTCGAACTCCCACGGCACCACGATCGAACCGCGCGGCCCCGCCACACCGAGCCGCATCCCCGGCTGCGCCCGCTCCGCCCACCGCGCGGCCACCCCGCGGCCGTGCAGCACGAAGTCCAGGTCCAGCTCACCGGCCACCGGGTCGAAGCGGCGGGTGGTGTAGTCGCGGGAGACGGGGAACGGCGCCTGCGCCGGGAACTCCAGACCGTCGCCGTCGTCCGCCACCCACGGCAGCACGAGCGCGTCGGTGCCCGGTTCGGGGAAGAACACCTTGACGTGATCGGCGGGGGAGCGGTCGACGAAGCCGTCGAGTTCCGGCCCCCCGAGGGTGACACGGACCATCCGCGGCGTCACCCGGCGCACGCGCAGCACTTCCAGGGTGCGGACGGTGATGTCGTGGTGGACGACGCCGATGCGGGGCCCGGGGCCGTTGGTCATGAGGACGGTCTCTCTTCCGTCGAAGGGGAGGTGCGGGCAGGGGCGCGGGCGGGGGCGCAGCGGCGCCCC
>NZ_JBSGXU010000252.1:0-9837 GCF_053610205.1 Streptomyces sp. NPDC054932
CGGCCGGCCGTCCTTCGCGGCGGCGGGCCCGGGCCGCTTCCGCATGTCTGCCGGAGAGGCCGGCCGGGGCCGTCCCCGAAGCGGGGCGGGGCCGTCAGGCGTGCGGCACGACAGCTACGGGGCAGCGGGCGTGGTGCCAGAACTGCATGGGCGACCGACCGCCCGGCGGTGTGCGGTCGTGTGGGGCCTACAGGACCCGCAGCAGGGACCTGTGGCCCCTCGGCGGGTGGGTCGTGGGCAGGTCACTGTGGAGATGCAAGGCCCTTCCCCGTTCTCCCGAGGAGCCGTTCATGTCCCGCACCGTCACCGTCGGCTTCGACGGATCCCGTGAGAGCCTCGCCGCCGTGGACTGGGCTGCCGGGGAGGCAGTGCGCCGCGCGGCGCCGCTCCGGATTCTCCAGGTCTGGAGCAAGGACGACGATCCGCGTACGCGCCTGGTGGCCCCGGCGACCGCTCAGGCGTGGGGTGAGCGGGCGCTCGGTACGGCGGTGAGGCGACTGCGCCGACGCCACCCAGGTCTGCGGACCGAGACGCAATGGGTCTGCGGTGACCCGGTGGAGGAGCTGTGTGCCGCCGCGGACGAGGCGGAGCTGTTGGTGCTTGGCTCCCGTGGCCTGGGCGGGTTGGCCGGCTTCCTCGCCGGGTCCGTGTCGCTGGCCGTGCTCGCCCGCACCTGGCGCCCGGTCGTCCTGGTCCGCCCGCACAACGGCCCGGCTGCGGGGGAGGACGGGCCGGCCGGAGAGGTCGTGGTCGGCCTGGACGTGTCCGCACCCGGCGACGAGGTGCTCGCCTTCGGCTTCGCGGCGGCCGACCGGTACGGCTGCGGTCTGAGGGTACTGCACACCTGGGCCGTTCCGTCGCTCTACGGAGCCGACATGGGCGCCGCCCTGCAACTGATGTGGGCGGAAGTCGCGCAGGACGCGCGCCGGGCGCTCGACGAGGTGCTGGCCCCGTGGACGGAGAAATACCCCGGTGTGTCCGTCGTCCGTGAATGCCGCCAGGGCCGGCCGGCGCAGGACCTCGCGGAAGCCTCGCGAGGGGCCCGGCTGGTCGTGGTGGGTCGCCGGAACCGGCGTGCGCGGATCGGCACGCACATCGGGGCCGTCACCCACGCCGTCATCCACCACTCCCTGGCTCCCGTCACGGTCGTGCCGCACGACTGACCGACCGAACCGGCCGCTACCGTGCGGCATGCCGCCCCACTTCCCGGGACCCGACATCCACCGAAGAGACAGGCGAGCAGCCATGACCACCTATGTGTACGACTTCTCCGAGGGCGGCCGGGACATGGCCGGTCTCCTGGGAGGCAAGGGAGCGAACCTCGCGGAGATGGCGCGCATGGGCCTGCCCGTGCCGCCCGGCTTCACCGTCACCACCGAAGCCTGCCGGATCTTCCTCGCCACGGGGCAGGCTCCGGACGGCCTCGACCGGCAGATCGGCGAGCATCTCGCGGCGCTGGAACGAGCCGCCGGGAAGCGGCTCGGCCAGGTGGACGACCCGCTCCTGCTCTCCGTCCGCTCGGGGGCGAGGTTCTCGATGCCGGGCATGATGGAGACCATCCTCGACATCGGGCTGAACGATCTCTCGGTCCTGGGCCTGGCCAAGACCCCCGAGCGCGAACGCTTCGCCTGGGACTCCTACCGGCGCCTCGTGCAGATGTTCGGCAGTACGGTCATGGGCGTCGACGGCTCCCACTTCGAAGCGGCGCTCGCCGCCGTCAAGCAGCAACACAGCCGGGGCGACGACACGCAGTTGGACACCTGCGACCTCATCCGGATCGTCGAAACCTTCAAGGACCTGATCCACGAGCGGACCGGGGAGGAATTCCCGCAGGATCCGGCCGAGCAACTCCGGCGGGCGGTCCTCGCCGTCTTCACCTCTTGGAACGGTGAGCGCGCAGGTCTGTACCGCCGACGCGAGCACATCCCGGACGATCTCGGCACCGCGGTCAACATCCAGACCATGGTCTTCGGCAATCTCGGTCCGGACTCAGGCAGCGGCGTCGCCTTCACCCGGGATCCGGCAACCGGCCGACCGGGCGTCTACGGCGACTACCTGCCCAACGCCCAGGGGGAAGACGTCGTCGCCGGCATCCGCAACACCGTGCCCCTCCAGGACCTGGCCGGTCTCGACCCTGCGTCGTTCGCGCGACTGCGCGGCTACATGGACCGGTTGGAGGCCCACTACCGCGATCTGTGCGACATCGAGTTCACCATCGAGCGCGGCACACTGTGGATGCTCCAGACCCGCGTCGGCAAGCGCACGGCCCAGGCCGCCTTCGCCATCGCCTCCCAGCTCGCCGACGAAGGACTGATCAGCGAGCGGGAGGCGCTGGGCCGGGTCGGCGGCGAGGCGCTCGCACGGCTGATGTTCCCCCGCTTCGCCACCACGGACTCGAGCGAGGTCATCGCGCGGGGCGTGCCCGCCTCACCGGGAGCGGCCGTGGGCGCCGTCGTATTCGACTCCGCGGAAGCGGTCCGCAGGGCGGCCGCCGGCGAGAAGGTCGTTCTCGTACGTCAGGAGACGACGCCCGACGACCTGCCGGGCATGGTCGCCGCCCAGGCGGTGCTCACCAGCCGGGGCGGGAAGACCAGCCACGCCGCGGTCGTCGCGCGCGGCATGGGCAAGGTGTGCGTGTGCGGGGCGGAGGGCATCGTCGTGGACACCCGGGAGCGGCGCTTCAGCGCCGGTGGCGTGACGGTCCCCGAAGGCACGGTCGTCTCCGTCGACGGGTCGGAAGGCGTGGTGCGCCTCGGCTCCGTACCCCTGGTCGACTCCGACGTCATGCGGTACTTCGAGGAGGGCGGCGTGCTGCCGGCCGACGGCACGGCCCGGCAGCCGGTGCGTGATGTGCACCGGCTCATGCGGCAGGCGGACGCCGTGCGGGGCCTGGAGGTCCGGGCGAACGCGGACACCCCCGAGGACGCGGCCCGCGCCCGTCGCTTCGGTGCCCAGGGGATCGGCCTGTGCCGTACCGAGCACATGTTCCTCGGCGACCGGCGCCCCCTGGTCGAGGCGATGATCCTTGCGCACGGCGACACCGAACGAGAGGCGGCACTCGCGGCGCTGCTGCCGCTCCAGAGGCACGACTTCATCGGCATCCTCGAAGCGATGGACGGCCTGCCGGTCACCGTCCGGCTGCTCGACCCGCCACTTCACGAGTTCCTGCCGGACCGCACGGAACTCGCCGTCCGTCTCGCACGCGGCGAAGCGCTCGGCACACCGGCCGATCCGCACGACAGCGAACTCCTGGCGGCCGTCACGCGCATGCACGAGGAGAACCCGATGCTCGGCCTGCGCGGCGTGCGCCTGGGGCTGGTGGTGCCGGGGCTGGTGGCCATGCAGGTACGGGCCCTCGCCGAGGCCGTCGTCGCGCGCAGGCGTGCGGGCGGCGACCCTCGGGCGGAGATCATGGTCCCGCTGGTGGACGCGGTCGAGGAGCTCCACCTCGTACGGGAGGAAGTGGACCGGGTCCTGGCAGAGGTTTCGCTGGAGACCGGCGTCGACGTCACCTGCCCGGTCGGAACCATGATCGAACTGCCCAGGGCGGCTCTCACCGCCGGCCGGATCGCGAAGGAGGCGGCGTTCTTCTCCTTCGGCACGAACGACCTGACACAGACCACCTGGGGATTCTCCCGCGACGACGTCGAAGCCGCGTTCTTCTCCGCGTACCTCGACAAGGGCGTTTTCCCCGTCTCCCCGTTCGAGACGATCGACCGTGAAGGCGTCGGCCGGCTGGTGCGGATCGCCGTCGAGGAGGGCCGGGCAGCTCGCCCGGACCTGAAGATCGGCGTGTGCGGGGAGCATGGAGGGGACCCCGCTTCGGTCCACTTCTTCCACGGGGCCGGCCTGGACTACGTCTCCTGCTCGCCCTTCCGTGTCCCGGTCGCCCGCCTTGAGGCCGGCCGGGCAGCCCTGGAAGTGAACGGCACCGACGCGAGCGCATAGCCCCCGCACCGTGCTGCCCGGGGGCGCGGAGAGCCGCGTCGTCATGGACCCGTACCCGCCGCGGCTGCCGGGTTGGGCTCGTGACGCTCTGCGGGAGGGCCCATGGTCCCTCGCCCCGACGGGACCACAGGCCCTCTCCGCCCCGCTCACCGGGGCCGGTCAGCGGGCTCCTCGTTGCCTCTTCGACCCTGGCCGGCGACACAGTCGGCGGGAACCATCAGCAGTGAGAAAGGGCGATCGCCCACCTCGCCTCCGTCCCGGCCCAGGAGATGACGACATGACCGTGACCGTCCAGCACTCTGCCGACCCCGGCCCCCTCGTCACCCGGTCGTGGCGTGGTCTCACCGGCGAGGAGTGGCAGCGACACATCGACGTCCGTTCCTTCATCCAGGCCAACTACACGCCCTACGAGGGCGATGCCGCATTCCTCGCCGGTCCCACGGAGCGCACCCGCACCGTGTGGAAGACCGTCACCGCGCTCTTCCCGGAGGAGCGCCGC
The DNA here is from genome assembly GCF_053610205.1 of Streptomyces sp. NPDC054932. Classification (NCBI taxonomy): domain Bacteria; kingdom Bacillati; phylum Actinomycetota; class Actinomycetes; order Kitasatosporales; family Streptomycetaceae; genus Streptomyces; species Streptomyces sp. NPDC054932. The sequence continues at coordinate 4,448 of NZ_JBSGXU010000252.1, forward strand.
AAGGGTGTGCTCGACGTGGACACCGCCATGCCGTCCACCATCACCTCCCACGCGCCCGGCTACATCGACCGCGACCTGGAACTGATCGTCGGATTGCAGACCGATGCTCCGCTGAAGCGGGCGATCATGCCCAACGGCGGGCTGCGGATGGTGGACAACGCGCTGCGCGCGTACGGCTTCGAACCGGATCCGTTCGTCACCAAGGTCTTCGGCACGTACCGCAAGACCCACAACGACGGCGTCTTCGACGCCTACACCCCCGAAATGCTGGGCGCCCGCAGGGCCGGCATCATCACCGGCCTGCCAGACGCCTACGGGCGAGGCCGCATCATCGGCGACTACCGCCGCGTCGCGCTGTACGGAACCGCCCGGCTGATCGAGGCCAAGCGAGCCGAGCGGACCCGGCTCGACGAGACACCGTCCACGGCCGACGTGATCCGCGACCGCGAGGAACTGGCCGAGCAGATCAGGGCACTGGGCGAGCTGGAACGGATGGCCGTCTCCTACGGCTGCGACGTGTCCCGTCCCGCAGCCACCGCGCACGAGGCCATCCAATGGCTCTACCTCGGCTTCCTCGCCGCCGTGAAGGAGCAGAACGGCGCGGCGATGTCCCTGGGCCGCACCTCCACCTTCCTGGACATCTACCTCCAGCGTGACCTCGACGAAGGGAACATCGACGAGAGCCGCGCCCAGGAACTCATCGACGACTTCGTGATCAAGCTGCGGATCGTGCGGTTCCTGCGCACACCGGAGTACGACGCGCTGTTCTCCGGCGACCCCACCTGGGTCACCGAGTCCATCGGCGGCATCGGAGAGGACGGCCGCCCCCTGGTCACCCGCACGTCCTTCCGCCTTCTCCAGACCCTGTACAACCTCGGCCCCGCCCCCGAGCCCAACCTGACCGTGCTGTGGTCCCCCCGACTGCCGGCGGGCTTCAAGCAGTTCTGCGCCCAGACATCCATCGACACCAGCTCCATCCAGTACGAGTCCGACGACCTCCTTCGCCCCCGCACCGGCGACGACACTGCGATCGCCTGCTGCGTCTCCGCGATGGCGGTGGGCAAGCAGATGCAATTCTTCGGTGCCCGTGTGAATCTGGCCAAGGCGCTGCTGTACGCCATCAACGGCGGCCGCGATGAGATGAACGGCGAGCAGGTCGCCCCGGCGACGGCCCCGCTGACCGGCGAGCAGCTCGACTACGCCGATGTGGCCGACGCGTACGACCGCACGCTGGACTGGCTCGCCGCGACCTACGTCAACGCGCTCAACGTGATCCACTACATGCACGACAAGTACGCCTACGAGCGGCTCGAGATGGCCCTGCACGACCACCCGGTGCATCGGACGATGGCCTGTGGCATCGCTGGGCTGTCCGTGGCGGCCGACAGCCTCTCGGCCATCAAGCACGCCCGTGTCAGGGTCATTCGGGATGCCACCGGGCTCGCCGTCGACTACCACGTCGCGGGCGACTACCCGACCTACGGCAACGACGACGACCGCGCCGACCGCATCGCGGTCGACCTGGTCCGCTCCTTCATGGCCAAGGTGCGCCGCCACCCGGCCTACCGGGGGGCCGAGCACACGCAGTCGGTGCTCACCATCACCTCCAACGTCGTCTACGGCAAGCACACCGGCAACACCCCCGACGGCCGCCGTGCGGGTACGCCTTTCGCCCCGGGCGCAAACCCGATGAACGGACGTGACCGACACGGGATGGCGGCATCGGCGCTGTCGGTCGCGAAGATCCCGTATGACCAGGCCCGCGACGGCATCTCCCTGACGTCCACCATCACACCGGAGGGCCTGGGGCACGATCCGGCCGAACGTGCGGAACACCTCGTCGGAATCCTCGACGCCTACACGGCCGCAGGCGGTTTCCACATGAACGTCAACGTCCTCGACCGAGCCACCCTCGAGGACGCCATGGAACACCCGGACAACTACCCCGACCTGACCATCCGCGTCTCCGGCTACGCCGTCAACTTCGTCCGCCTCACGCGCGAACAGCAACTCGACGTCATCAACCGCACCTTCCACGGTGCGCGATGACCACGGGCCGCATCCACTCCTGGGACCTGTCCACCGGCGTGGACGGGCCCGGCACCCGGTTCGTTCTCTTCCTCAGTGGCTGTCAGCTGCGCTGCCTGTACTGCGCCAACCCCGACACCTGGCACATGCGCGACGGGCAGCCGGTCACCGTGGACGAAGTGGTGGGGCGCATTGAGCGGTACCGGCAGTTCACCACCCTGGCCGGTGGAGGCGTGACGCTGACCGGAGGCGAGCCTCTGCTCCAGTCCGCCTTCACCGCCGAGGTGTTCCGACGCTGCAAGGAGCTCGGCCTGCACACCGCACTGGACACCTCCGGCGCCCTCGGCACTCGCACCGACGACGCACTCCTGGCCGATACCGACCTGGTCCTGCTCGACATCAAGTCCTTCGACGCCGGCGTCTACCGGCGCCTGACCGGCGGCCACCTTGCACCCACCCTCAACTTCGCCACCCGGCTGAACCGTCTCGGCGTCCCGACCTGGATCCGCTACGTCCTGGTCCCCGGCTGGACCGACGATCCGGCTGCCATCGATGGTCTGGGCCGCTTCCTCGCGGAACTGGACAACGTCGACCGCGTCGACGTCCTGCCTTTCCACAAACTCGGTACCCACAAGTACGACTCGCTCGGCATCCCCTTCCCGCTCCGCGACAATCCGGTTCCGGACGCCGCACTGGTCGAGCGCGTTCGCGACCAGTTCCGGGCGCACGGCTTGCGGGCACACTGAACCAGCCGGATGCGCGCCACATGAGACGCCTCTTCCGGCCCGTGACCATCAACTTCTCCTTGCAGCCGCCTCCACGCTACGAGGAAGGTCATGCGCACCGAACGCCGAGTGTGGGGCGCAGCCCGGGTACACCGATGGCCGGCAACCCCGTTCGGGTGCAGACCCTGTGCCGAGCTGACACGACAGGCGCCGTTCTAGCTGCCGGACCCGTGCGGTAAGGCGCTTGTTGGCCTCCAGCGCGTTCGCGAGGTTGGTTTGGACGTCCGGCACACCGCCGCCATCCGCCCATCTCCCGTGGGTGCGCTGGCAGCGACGTGGACGCGTTCGAGCAGGTTGGGATGGCGGTAGAGGAATGTCCGGTCGACTTGAGCCGTGCGGGGCGAGGCCGGAGATGGTGATGTCCCCGCCGGACTTCACCGCGGCGTCGATGGCCTTCAGGACGCGTTCGCGGCGGCGGGCAGAGTCGGCCCGCTTCCCGTCGATCACGGGGTTGGCCATCCGGTAGGCCTTTCAGGGCGGAGACCTTCGGGCGGTCTGATCCTGGGCAGGTCGCGGGAGACGACGCGGCGGGTGCGGCGGCAGCCGACGACGGGGCCGGTCTGCTCGACCGGCACGTCCCCCTCGACCCGGACCAAGCCGCGCGGCGGCTCGGCGTCCGCACGGTCGATTGGGCCAGGTCGTCAAGCTCGGTTTCGTCTCGCCGGAGGGCTCGGTGGAGGTAGGCCTCACCGGGACCGATCGCAGACTGGACCGCGTACCTGTCCGTCGTCCGCGAGGCGGTCGTGCCCCTGGCCGCGCTCCGAGAAGGCACGGCTAGCAGAGCAGTCTGCCTGGCAGTTGCGGCGCTGCCCCCTTCCTCGGCGAAGTCCGGAAGAGTCGCTTCCGCCGACCCTGCGCCTGGGCACCGCCGAGGCCGAGCACGTCGTGTGCCGTTGCATTAGCGGCTGGCCGTTGAACCGGCCGCCGCCGAATCCGCTATGCGGCGGTGAGCCGCGTACGGGCATGGGGGCCGCCCGGGCGGTGATCCGGGGCCGCAGGCTGGCTGGGTGGGTCGGTTAGGAGTCGAGAACATCTCGGCTCCAATGACCACCGCGCGTCCATCGGGGTGGGATGCGGCGAGGATGTCGCGGGCCGTCTTGAAGGCGTCGAGGAACCCCGCGCATGCTCCGCCGACATCGGTGGCCCAAGCCCGGTCTGCGCCGAGACGGTGCTGTACCGGGCAGGCTGTGGCGACCGCGAGCTGATCGGGTGCGCTGCCGAGCCGTCCGACACGGTCTTGTGGCAACGGTCGAATTCCATATGGAGACGAGCAGAACCCTTGGTGGGGACCTTCGGCCCCGACGAGGTACCTAGGGCCCCTCTTCTGTCCGGCGCTGGGGTGTCAGCGTGGAGCTGCCCCCAATAGCGGTCGGCGAGGAGGAGCTATGGAGAACAACAGCAGAAGTCCGGACCTCGGATCGGTCATCGTCGGTGTCGATGGGTCCGAGCCTGCCCGGTGGGCGGCGCTCTGGGCTTCGGACGAGGCTGCGCGGCGCCGTCGCCCCCTGCACATCGTGTACGGGTCCGACGTCGACGGCCGGGTCCTCGAGCTTTCGGACGACGACATGGAACGGGTCCGTGTCGCAGGGCGTGAACTGCTGGACGTTACGGCCGAGGCCGTGCAGGCCCGGCATCCCGCGCTCTCGGTCACGACGGAGTTCAGCCGTAGCGGGCCTGCGATGAGCCTGCGCCGGGCCGCGAGCGACCGCGGGACCCTCGTCGTCGGCAACCGGGGACCGGGCGGATTCAGCTCCTTGACCCTGGGCTCGGTCGGCCTCAAGGTCGCTGCGGACGCTCGTACCCCCGTGATCGTCGTGCGGGGGAGCGAGCACGAGGCCGTGAACGGTGTCGTGCTGGCCGCCGTGCGCGACGAGCGCGATCTCGATTGCGTCCGTCACGCCGCGCGTGAAGCCGAGCTGCGCAAGGCCTCGCTGCGGCTGCTGTACGTACAGGGCGTCCTGCAGTCCGTCGTATCCGCGGCGGGAGCAGCCGATGGCCAGAACGGGGTCGCCGGCCACCGTGGGCAGAGCTTGAAGGTCGTAGCCGAGCAGATTCGGGCCGAGTGCCCCTCGCTGACGGTCCAGGCGGACGCGGAGAGGAGTGTGTCCGTCGCCGGGGTGCTGGTGGAGGCCTCCCGCCACGCCGATCTGCTGGTCATGGGTGGGCGCCGCTCGCCCGGCTACCTCGGGCGCACCCTGGGGCGCGTGACGCACAGCCTGCTGCACCATGCGTACTGCCCCGTCGAACTGATCCCGCGGCACGCCGACGAGCCCAGGAGCGAGGCGTCATGACGACCACCGAGATGGCCACCACCGAAGCCGGCGAGATTCTCGTCCGCATCGACCCGGCGGAAAACTGGTACGCGAGCCTGGCTCGGGCGGCAGCCGAGGCCGAGAAGCGCGGGCTGGGGCTTCGCCTCGTCCTCACCACAGCCCCTCAACAAGATCTGCCCCCTGCCACCGAGAGCCGAAGTGCCACTACCGGCCAGTGCCCCTCAGAGGCGGAACGGTGGGGCGAGGAAGACGTCCGCCGTGAAGAACGAGACACAGGCGGAACGCAGTAGCGCCAGGCAGACGC
>NZ_JBSGXU010000253.1:0-9767 GCF_053610205.1 Streptomyces sp. NPDC054932
GGTTCGTGGCGGGCCGGGCGCTGGTGCGGCGGGGGGTGTTGCCGGGCCAACGCTAATCGGCCCGCCGGAATCCGGCGGGCCGTCGTGGAGGGCAGGTCAGTCGATGCGCTTGACCGTGCCGGTGTTCTTGATGCTGCCCTTCGCGCCCGCGCCGGCGGTGACCTTCTTCATCTTGCTGATGGCGCCGTCCTGCCACCAGATGTTCATCGACGCGGTCTTGTCACAGGTGTTGCTGTAGTACACCGTCGTGGTGCTGATGCCGTCGGCCCAGGACCAGTTGAAGCAGCCGGACTTCCCGCGGTGCATGCCGTCGGCCGCCGCGTAGGCGGGCGAGCTGAGCCCTGCGGTGGCCAGCACGAGGCCGGCGGTGACGGCGATGCTCGAAATGCGACGCATCGTTCCCCCTTCAATCAAATGTCGTGTGGATGGTCGGTCCACCGAATGCACAGGCGGGAATCCGCATGCGCTTTCGAAGATCATAACGAGAGATGATCTTGTTCCAAACCGGGTTTCCCGACCGACCGATGCATCGCCGAGCCGACCGGCCGCGCCGTGCGACCAGCCCGTTGTCGGTGGCAGCCGGTAGCCTGCACGCCTGGGTGAAGGAGGAGCGGACGTGCGAGTGCTGGGCGTGGATCCTGGGCTGACGCGATGCGGTGTCGGCGTCGTCGAGGGTGTCGCCGGCCGCCCCCTGACCATGATCGGGGTGGGGGTCGTACGGACGCCCGCGGATGCGGAGTTGGGCCACCGGCTCGTCGCCATCGAGCAGGGCATCGAGGAGTGGCTCGATCTGCACCACCCCGAAGTCGTCGCCGTGGAGCGGGTCTTCAGCCAGCACAACGTCAGCACCGTGATGGGTACCGCCCAGGCGAGCGCCGTCGCGATGCTGTGCGCCGCCCGCCGCGGAATTCCGGTCGCCCTGCACACCCCCAGCGAGGTCAAGGCCGCCGTCACCGGCACCGGCCGGGCGGACAAGGCCCAGGTCGGCGCGATGGTCACCCGGCTGCTGAGGCTGGACGCGCCCCCCAAGCCCGCGGACGCCGCCGACGCGCTCGCCCTCGCCATCTGCCACATCTGGCGGGCCCCCGCCCAGAACCGCCTCCAGCAGGCGGTCGCCCTGCACGCCTCGAAAGGCCGTACCCGATGATCGCCTTCGTCAGCGGCGCCGTCGCCGCGCTCGCCCCCACCCTTGCCGTGATCGAGGTCGGGGGAGTGGGCATGGCCGTGCACTGCACGCCGAACACCATCGCCGGCCTGCACATCGGGGAGCAGGCCCGGCTGGCCACCTCCCTGGTCGTGCGGGAGGACTCGCTGACCCTGTACGGCTTCGCCGACGACGACGAGCGGCAGGTCTTCGAGGCCCTGCAGAGCGCCAGCGGGGTCGGGCCCAGGCTCGCGCAGGCCATGCTCGGGGTGCACAGCCCCGACGCGCTGCGGCTGGCCGTCTCCACCGGGGACGAGAAGGCACTGGTGGCTGTGCCGGGCATCGGCAAGAAGGGCGCGCAGAAGCTGCTCCTCGAACTGAAGGGCAAGCTGGGCGCTCCGCTGGGCAGCAGCGGCCTCGTGGGCGCCCAGCGCGCGGCGGCCTCCGGGCCCGCCCCCTGGACCGAGCAGCTCTCCGCCGCCCTGATCGGCCTCGGATACGCCTCGCGCGAGGCGGAGGACGCGGTCACCGCCGTCACCCCGCAGGCCGAGGCCGCCATCGCCGCCGGCGGCTCCGCCCCGGTCCCGCAGCTCCTGCGGGCCGCCCTGCAGTCCCTGAACCGCGCCCGCTGACGCGCGGCGGCGCCGCCACCGGGCGGCGCCCGCAGACGCACCCGCAGGGACCGACCCACCGCTCCACCACCGAGAAGGCAGACTGAGACACCGTGAACTGGGACGACGACACCACAGCCGAGGACGAGGCCCGTATCGTCGCCGCCGCGGCGGACGGTGAGGACACCGCCGTGGAGGCGGCTCTGCGCCCCAAGGACCTCGGCGAGTTCGTCGGCCAGGAGAAGGTCCGCCAGCAGCTGGACCTCGTCCTCAAGGCGGCCCGCCAGCGCGGGGCCACCGCCGACCACGTCCTGCTCTCCGGCGCGCCCGGCCTCGGCAAGACCACCCTCTCCATGATCATCGCGGCCGAGATGGGCGCGCCCATCCGCATCACCTCCGGGCCCGCCATCCAGCACGCCGGCGACCTCGCCGCGATCCTCTCCTCGCTCCAGGAGGGCGAGGTCCTCTTCCTCGACGAGATCCACCGCATGTCCCGGCCCGCCGAGGAGATGCTCTACATGGCCATGGAGGACTTCCGCGTCGACGTGATCGTCGGCAAGGGACCCGGCGCCACCGCGATCCCGCTGGAGCTGCCGCCCTTCACCCTGGTCGGCGCCACCACCCGGGCCGGTCTGCTGCCCCCGCCGCTGCGGGACCGCTTCGGCTTCACCGGGCACATGGAGTTCTACGCCCCCGAGGAGCTGGAGCGCGTCATCCACCGCTCCGCACGCCTCCTCGACGTGGAGATCGACACCGCCGGCGCAGCCGAGATCGCCGGACGCTCGCGCGGCACCCCGCGCATCGCCAACCGTCTGCTGCGCCGCGTCCGCGACTACGCCCAGGTCCGGGCCGACGGTGTGATCAACCGCGAGGTGGCCGGTACCGCCCTCCAGGTGTACGAGGTGGACGGGCGCGGCCTCGACCGGCTGGACCGCGCCGTCCTGGAGGCCCTGCTGAAACTCTTCGGCGGCGGGCCCGTGGGCCTGTCCACCCTCGCCGTGGCCGTCGGCGAGGAGCGGGAGACCGTCGAGGAGGTCGCGGAGCCGTTCCTGGTCCGTGAGGGGCTGCTCGCGCGCACCCCGCGGGGGCGGGTGGCGACGCCTGCCGCATGGGCTCACCTGGGACTCGTACCGCCGCAGCACGGCGGGAATGGATCAAGCGGACAACAGGGCTTGTTCGGGGCCTGACGGCGCGGAGGTTCGCCCCCTCAGGAACTGCGGTGCCATGCTGGGCGTTGTTCCATCGGTGCGGACTCGCCTAGACTCCGCCGATGCCGACCCTTCGGGTCGGTATGCCCACCCCCCGTAGAAAAGGCCGCCGTCCGCGTGCGGTCGTGCGAAGGATCTCCGTCCCGTGAATCTCGTGACACTCCTCCCGTTCATCGTGCTCATCGGGGCGATGTTCCTGATGACCCGCTCCGCGAAGAAGAAGCAGCAGGCAGCCGCGCAGATGCGCGACCAGATGACGCCCGGCACCGGGGTCCGCACCATCGGCGGCATGTACGCCACGGTGAAGGAGATCGGTGACGACACGGTCACCCTCGAGGTGGCTCCCGGCGTCCACGCGATCTTCGCGAAGAACTCCATCGGCGCCGTTCTCGAGGACGCGGAGTACAACCGCATCGTCCACGGCATCAGCGACGACGCGGCGACCGACACGCCGGCCGTCCCGGACGACGCCTCCTCGCTGACCGAGGCCCCGAAGACGGACCTCACCAAGGACGAGGACGAGGCTCCCAAGCTCGACCTGGGCAAGAAGGACGAGGACGAGCCCAAGGACGGCAAGTCCGACGGCGAGGCCGGCGCGAAGTAACGCGCGGCGGGGGACCGTGGAGGCGCCCGACCGGCGACCGGCACGGTCCCCGTCTGTGACACTTCTGCGGGGGGCAGGGGTCCCCACCACACATTTCGTGGCCGTCCACGCGCTGACCCGGCGCGGGGCGGTTGGACAGGGAGAAACGACAAGGTGGCAGCACCGAAGAAGGGCCGGCGGCCCACGGGGGCTCAGGGGAGGCCGGGGCGTGCCCTGGCGATCATCCTGATCGCGATGGTGGCGCTCACCGCGGGGATGTTCATCTCCAAGCAGACGACTCCCCGGCTGGGCATCGACCTCGCCGGCGGCACGAGCATCACGCTCAAGGCCAAGAGCGAACCCGGCAAAGAGAACGCCATCAACGAGACCAACATGAACACGGCGGTCGGCATCATCGACCGCCGCGTCAACGGTCTCGGCGTGTCCGAGGCGGAGGTCCAGACCCAGGGCCGCGACCACATCATCGTGAACATCCCCAAGGGGACGAACGAGCAGCAGGCGCGCGAGCAGGTCGGCACCACCGCCCAGCTCTACTTCCGCCCGGTCATCGCCTTCGCGGACGGCACCCCCGCCGCCCCCGAGGGCACGCCCAGCCCGAGCCCCTCCGCGAGCGGCTCCGGCGCCCCCAAGGCCGAGGACGGCAACAAGGCCAGCCCGTCCGCCACCCCGTCGTCCAGCGCCACTTCCCAGGGCCGCGCGCTCAGCGAGGGCCTCAAGGCCCCGAACGCGCCCACTCCCTCGCCCTCGGCGAGCGAGTCGAAGAAGGCAGACGACACCAAGGCTCCGTCGCCGTCCGCGACCCCCGCGCCCGACCCGGCCGCCGCGGACCTGCAGGCCAAGTTCGCCGCGCTGAACTGCGCGGACGACAAGCAGCGCGCCGCGATCAAGGGCGCCAAGCCCACGGACCCGACGCTCGCCTGCGGCCGCCGCGGTGACGCCTGGGGCAAGTGGGTCCTGGGCCCGGCCGCCGTCGAGGGCAAGGACGTCAAGAGCGCCAAGGGCGTCATCGACCCGCAGTCGGGTCAGTGGATCGTCACGATGGACTTCAACGACCGCGGTTCCGACGCCTTCGCGAAGGTCACCGGCGAGCTGGCGGCCAAGCAGATGCCGCAGAACCAGTTCGCCATCGTGCTCGACGGCGACGTCGTCTCGGACCCGTCCGTCAGCCAGGCGATCATGGGCGGCAACGCCCAGATCTCGGGTGGCTTCACCCAGCAGTCCGCGCAGGACCTGGGCAACATGCTCTCGTACGGCGCCCTGCCGCTCTCCTTCTCCGAGGACAGCGTCACCACCGTCACCGCCGCGCTCGGCGGCGAGCAGCTGCGGGCCGGCCTGATCGCCGGCGCCATCGGTCTGCTGCTCGTGGTGATCTACCTGCTGGTGTACTACCGGGGCCTGGCGTTCGTCGCCATCCTGAGCCTCCTGGTCTCCGCGATCCTGACCTACACGATCATGGCGCTGCTCGGGAAGGGCATCGGCTTCGCGCTGAACCTGCCCGCCGTCTGCGGTGCGATCGTGGCGATCGGCATCACGGCGGACTCGTTCATCGTGTACTTCGAACGCATCCGGGACGAGATCCGCGAGGGCCGCACCCTGCGTCCGGCCGTCGAGCGTGCCTGGCCGCGTGCCCGGCGCACGATCCTGGTCTCCGACTTCGTGTCGTTCCTGGCCGCCGCGGTGCTGTTCATCGTCACCGTGGGCAAGGTGCAGGGCTTCGCCTTCACACTGGGTCTGACGACCCTGCTCGACGTGGTCGTGGTGTTCCTCTTCACCAAGCCGATCATGACGCTGCTGGCGCGTACGAAGTTCTTCGCCAGCGGTCACCCGTGGTCCGGGCTGGACCCGAAGCGGCTGGGTGCCAAGCCCCCGCTGCGCCGGTCCCGCCGTACCGGTTCCGCCCCCGCCCCCGTCGAAGCAAAGGAGGCGTGAGAGATGTCGAAGCTGGGAGATCTCGGCGCCAAGCTGTACCGCGGTGAGGTCGGCTACGACTTCGTCGGAAAGCGCTTTCTCTGGTACGGCGTTTCCATCCTGATCACCATCACGGCGATCGTCGCCCTGGCCGTTCAGGGCCTCAACATGGGCATCGAGTTCAAGGGCGGTGCCGTCTTCACCACCCCGAAGACGACCATCTCCGTGGCCAAGGCCACGGAGGCCGCGGAGAAGGCCTCCGGCCACGACGCGATCGTCCAGGAGCTCGGCACCGGCGGCCTGCGGATCCAGATCTCCGGTCTGGACACCGACGCCGCGACCGACGTCAAGAAGGTCCTCGCCACCGACCTCAAGGTCACCGAGGCCGACATCAATGCCGACCTGGTCGGCCCCAGCTGGGGCTCCCAGATCGCCAACAAGGCGTGGACCGGCCTCGGCGTCTTCATGGTCCTCGTGGTGATCTACCTGGCCATCGCGTTCGAGTGGCGGATGGCGGTCGCGGCGCTGATCGCGCTGATCCACGACCTCACCATCACCGTCGGCGTGTACGCGCTCGTCGGCTTCGAGGTCACGCCGGGCACGGTCATCGGTCTGCTGACGATCCTCGGATACTCCCTCTACGACACCGTCGTCGTCTTCGACGGTCTCAAGGAGGGCTCGAAGGACATCACCAAGCAGACCCGCTGGACGTACAGCGAGATCGCCAACCGCAGCATCAACGGCACCCTGGTCCGCTCGATCAACACCACGGTCGTGGCGCTCCTCCCGGTCGCCGCGCTGCTGTTCATCGGCGGCGGCTTCCTGGGCGCCGGCATGCTGAACGACATCTCGCTGTCGCTGTTCGTCGGCCTTGCCGCCGGTGCGTACTCCTCGATCTTCATCGCGACCCCGCTGGTCGTGGACCTCAAGGAGCGCGAGCCGGCGATGAAGGCGCTGAAGAAGCGGGTGCTCGCGAAGCGGGCGGCCGCCGAGGCCAAGGGCGAGTCCCCGGACGACGGCTACGCGTCCGAGGACGAGCCGCAGGTCGTGGCGCAGGGCCGGCCGGGGCGGCGGCGTTGACCGCGCCGCTGTCCGAGGACGTCCGGGCCCTGCTGCTCGGCCGGATCAAGGACGTGCCGGACTACCCGAAGCCGGGCGTGATGTTCAAGGACATCACCCCGCTGCTGGCCGACCCGAAGGCTTTCGCGGCCCTGACGGACACGCTGGTGGAGCTGGCCGGGCGGTACGGCGCGACGAAGATCGTCGGCCTGGAGGCGCGCGGATTCATCCTCGCGGCTCCGGTGGCCGTCCAGGCCGGGATCGGCTTCGTGCCGGTCCGCAAGGCCGGCAAGCTGCCGGGCGCGACGCTGGCGCAGTCGTACGAGCTGGAGTACGGCACCGCGGAGATCGAGGTCCACGCGGAGGACCTGTCGGCCGGTGACCGGGTCATGGTCATCGACGACGTGCTGGCCACCGGCGGTACGGCGGAGGCCTCGCTCTCGCTGATCCGGCGGGCCGGCGCCGAGGTCGCGGGCGTGGCGGTCCTGATGGAGCTGTCCTTCCTGCCGGGACGGGCCAAGCTGGCCGACGCCCTGGGCGAGGCTCCGCTGGACGCGCTGATCGTGGTCTGACCCTGTTGTGCCGAAGCGGCGGGTGTCCGGGAGGTTCCGGATGCCCGCCGCTTTCGTGTGCGGCGCCGCTGCCGGGGGCGGCGCCGCCGCCGGGAGGGGGAGGGGCTCGCGGAACGAGGGGGCCGAACCCTCGCTACCATGGGTTGTCCGGACCGGACACGGGCACCGGATCCGCTGAGGAGCGCTCTTGCCAGACGAGGTCCAGCCAATCTCCGCCGCGCAGCCCGACCCGCAGGCCGAGCAGACCACGGCGGCCCCGGCCACGCCCCCGCCGGCCCCGCCGGCGCCGCCCGTCAAGCCCGCGCCGGCCAAGTCCGCCGGGTCGTCCAACCGGGTGCGCGCCCGTCTCGCCCGGCTCGGCGTACAGCGCTCGAACCCGTACAACCCGGTACTGGAGCCCCTGCTCCGTATAGTCCGCAGCAACGACCCGAAGATCGAGACGTCGACGCTGCGCCAGCTCGAACAGGCCTACCAGGTGGCCGAGCGCTGGCACCGGGGCCAGAAGCGCAAGAGCGGCGACCCGTACATCACCCACCCGCTCGCGGTGACGACCATCCTCGCCGAGCTCGGCATGGATCCGGCCACCCTCATGGCCGGTCTGCTCCACGACACCGTCGAGGACACCGAGTACGGCCTGGAGGACCTGCGCCGGGACTTCGGCGACGCCGTGGCCCTGCTCGTCGACGGCGTCACCAAGCTCGACCGGGTGAAGTTCGGCGAGGCCGCCCAGGCCGAGACCGTCCGCAAGATGGTCGTGGCGATGGCCAAGGACCCGCGCGTCCTGGTCATCAAGCTCGCCGACCGGCTGCACAACATGCGCACCATGCGCTACCTCAAGCGGGAGAAGCAGGAGAAGAAGGCCCGCGAGACCCTCGAGATCTACGCCCCGCTGGCCCACCGGCTGGGCATGAACACGATCAAGTGGGAGCTCGAGGACCTCTCCTTCGCCATCCTCTACCCGAAGATGTACGACGAGATCGTGCGCCTGGTCGCCGAGCGCGCGCCCAAGCGCGACGAGTACCTCGCCGTCGTCACCGACGAGGTGCAGGTCGACCTCCGGGCAGCCCGCATCAAGGCGACCGTGACGGGCCGCCCGAAGCACTACTACAGCGTCTACCAGAAGATGATCGTCCGCGGCCGTGACTTCGCGGAGATCTACGACCTGGTGGGCATCCGCGTCCTCGTCGACACCGTCCGGGACTGCTACGCCGCTCTGGGCACCGTGCACGCGCGATGGAATCCGGTCCCCGGCCGGTTCAAGGACTACATCGCGATGCCCAAGTTCAACATGTACCAGTCGCTCCACACGACGGTCATCGGACCCAGCGGCAAGCCCGTCGAGCTGCAGATCCGCACCTTCGACATGCACCGCCGCGCCGAGTACGGCATCGCCGCGCACTGGAAGTACAAGCAGCAGACCGTCGCGGGCACCTCCAAGGTCCGCACCGACGTCCCGCAGGCCGCCAAGGGCAGCGCCGGCCAGGACACGGTCAACGACATGGCCTGGCTGCGCCAGCTGCTGGACTGGCAGAAGGAGACCGAGGACCCGGGCGAGTTCCTCGACTCGCTGCGCTTCGACCTCTCCCGCAACGAGGTCTTCGTGTTCACCCCCAAGGGCGACGTCATCGCGCTGCCCGCCGGTGCCACTCCCGTGGACTTCGCGTACGCGGTCCACACCGAGGTCGGCCACCGGACGATAGGCGCCAGGGTCAACGGCCGGCTCGTGCCGCTGGAGTCCACGCTGGACAACGGCGACCTGGTCGAGGTCTTCACCTCCAAGGCCGAGGGCGCGGGCCCGTCCCGCGACTGGCTCGGCTTCGTCAAGTCCCCGCGGGCCCGCAACAAGATCCGTGCCTGGTTCTCCAAGGAGCGGCGCGACGAGGCCATCGAGCACGGCAAGGACGCCATCGCGCGGGCCATGCGCAAGCAGAACCTGCCGATCCAGCGCATCCTGACCGGCGACTCGCTCGTCACCCTCGCGCACGAGATGCGCTACCCCGACATCTCCTCCTTGTACGCGGCGATCGGCGAGGGCCACGTGGCCGCGCAGGGCGTCGTGCAGAAGCTGGTGGCGGCCCTCGGCGGCGAGGAAGCGGCCAACGAGGACATCGAGGAATCGATCCCGCCGGCGCGCGGCCGCAAGCGGCGCAGCAACGCCGACCCGGGCGTCGTCGTCAAGGGTGTCGACGACGTGTGGGTCAAGCTGGCCCGCTGCTGCACCCCGGTGCCGGGCGACCCGATCATCGGATTCGTCACGCGCGGCAGCGGTGTATCGGTTCACCGCGCGGACTGCGTCAACGTCGACTCCCTCTCCCAGCAGCCCGAGCGGATGCTGGAGGTCGAGTGGGCGCCCACCCAGTCCTCGGTCTTCCTGGTCGCCATCCAGGTCGAGGCGCTGGACCGGTCCCGGCTGCTGTCGGACGTCACCCGGGTCCTGTCGGACCAGCACGTCAACATCCTCTCGGCGGCCGTCCAGACCTCCCGCGACCGGGTGGCCACCTCCCGGTTCACCTTCGAGATGGGCGACCCCAAGCACCTGGGGCACGTCCTGAAGGCCGTGCGGGGCGTCGAGGGCGTCTATGACGTCTACCGCGTGACCTCGGCGCGACGTCCGTAGCGCACGGCGGCCCACGGCGGCCCACGGCAGCGAAAAGGCGGCCC